>NZ_JBRUDG010000030.1:0-24250 GCF_053203725.1 Streptococcus porcorum
AAACTTTAGGATGGAAATCTCCTATCGATATCAGAAAAGCTTTACTAGGAGCTAGCTCCTAGTAAAGCTTAACAAATGGATAGCTTCAAAATAACATTTTAGGTCTCACATCATTGACAAAGGTACAGGAGTAAAATGATGACCAAGGAAATTATTGAGGAAATTTTGTCTTTTCGTGATGCAAGAGGCTGGGGGGAGGCACATACGCCACGTAATTTGGCGAGCTCCATTGTGATTGAAGCATCGGAATTATTAGAAAACTACCAATGGGGAGAAGATTTGGCAGATGAAGTCAACGTCAAAGAAGAAATTGCCGATGTCCTCATCTATACTTTCTTGCTGACAGAGAAGTTGGGGTTAGATGTCGAAACTATCATTCGAGAAAAATTAGTCAAAAATGCCATCAAATACCCTCTACCAGAGCAAGGAAAACAATCTTGATGGGAGTTTTAAAAAAAGATATAATAGAAAAAAATATTTTGGAGGTTTGCTAGAATGATTAAGCGTGCTAGCCGTGAGGATATTTCTGCACTTGAAAATTTATTAGGACAGGTTCTTTATGTTCACCATCTTGCTCGCCCAGATTTATTTAAACCAGTGGGGAGTAAGTTCAGCCGACAGGAGTTAGAGGAGCTTTTAGAGGATGATCAAAAACCTGTTTTTGTATTTGTAGATGAAGAAAATCGTGTTTTAGGGCACCTTTTTACCATTATTCAAGAGCATGGAGGACTTGCAAAAGAGTCTGTTAAGACCCTATTCATTGACGATCTGTGTGTGGATGAAACTGCTCGAGGTCAAAAAATCGGGGAGAAGCTCTATCAATATGCCTTAGCTTATGCGAGAGAAATTGGGTGTTATAATGTTACTTTGGACGTTTGGAATCCCAATCAAGGAGCTTTACGTTTTTACGAACGTCTTGGTTTAATTCCTCAGATGACGGTTATGGAGCAAATTTTAGATTAGGAGCTAAAATGTGAATTATATTAATTACCTAAAAGAGAATGGTACAAAAACATTTGATGAATTACCCTTGACAGAGGTGGATATTGCTATTATTAATGAATTGGGCTATCTTCCCTTTGAGCAAGGAGATGGTTTAGATTTGGATTTTAGTCAACCGATTATCCTTAGTCAAATCTATCAAGAGCATCGTCAGAAGATTGAGGCGATTGTTCCAGATTTTTTAGCGACTAAGGCTAGATTGGGGCTTTTGCTTGAGGTGTGTCAGGCAAAACGTTTTATAACTTTAAGTCTTTCACATTATACGAATGACATCAGCCATGAATATGAAAAGCAGTTTGCAGCGATGGTATTTTCTCTTCCAGAAATTCATCATGATCAAGTTGTTTATCGTGGGACGGATGATTCGATTATTGGTTGGAAAGAAGACTTTCAGATGACCTATATGAGAGAAATTCCAGCCCAACGCTCAGCAAAAGCCTACTTGCAAATGGTTTTACCTTTATTGTCAGGTAGGGTGATTCTTTCTGGCCATTCAAAAGGTGGAAACTTAGCGGTTTATGCAGGAGCTAGTGTTTCACACGATTTACAGGATAAAATTAGCCTAATTTATATGCTAGATGCCCCAGGACTGCATAAGGAAATGCTAAGCAGTCCATCCTATCAAGCTATTCGTTCTAAGATTATTGCTCTTCGTCCTAAAGAATCTTTAGTGGGAATTTTGATGGAGTCTGATGTTGAATGTAAAATCATCGAGAGCCAAGCAAGAGGGATCTCACAACATGCCGTTGAAACATGGGAGATTGAAGGAGATGTCTTTCAGACAGCAGAACAAGCAACAGAGATGAGTTTGATTTGTGAGAAGATTTTTAAAGAGTGGAATCAAACCCTTACTCGCCAAGAATTGAAGTTATTGGTGGATACGGTATTTGATTTCTTCTTGGATGCTGGGGTAGATAGCTTAAATGACTTTTTACAAGATGGACGAACAACATTTTCTAAGTTATTGTCAGCTAATAGTAATCTAGACCCGAAACGCCGAGAGGTTTTAGTGAGGTCAGCTAACCTCTTGTTAACCTTGTATGCTAGGGAGTGGCAAGAAAAAATAAGGCAAGATCGACCAGTTTTTAACTTGCCTCTTACTTTTCCCCGCTTTCCTTTGTTAAGACAGGGAAAAGATGTCGATGAAAGTCAGTCTGAGAGTGAAAAGAAATCAGATTCCTAATGCTTCTGGAGAGAATTTTCTTTTTACTCTCTTTTCTTATCTCTGATATAATAAACATATGAATGATTTGATTAAACATAAACTAGAATTATTACCCAACAATCCAGGATGTTATCTCCATAAGGATAAAAATGGCACCATTATCTATGTTGGTAAGGCCAAAAACTTAAGAAATCGTGTTCGTTCGTATTTTAGAGGCAGTCATGATACCAAGACAGAGATGTTAGTATCTGAGATTGTGGATTTTGAGTTTATTGTCACCGAGTCAAATATTGAGGCTCTCTTACTTGAAATTAACTTAATTCAGGAAAATATGCCTAAATATAATATCAAGTTAAAAGATGATAAATCCTATCCCTTTATTAAAATCACAAACGAAACCTACCCTCGTTTGTTGATTACGCGTACCATCAAAAAGGATGGGGGTCATTATTTTGGACCGTACCCAGATGTTGGAGCAGCTAATGAAATTAAAAGGCTCCTAGACCGCCTCTTTCCTTTTAAAAAATGCACCAATCCTCCTTCAAAGGTTTGTTTTTATTATCATATCGGACAGTGTAACGCCCACACAGTCTGCCAGAATCCACCAGGCTATTTTGAGGGGCTAACGGAAGATGTTAAGCAATTTCTGAGTGGGAAAGATGACAAGTTAATTGCCCATATGCAAGAGCGAATGAAGACTTTTGCGACTAGCATGGAATTTGAAAAGGCAGCAGAATACCGTGATTTACTCAAGGCCATTCAGACCTTGCGTACTAAGCAAAGGGTGATGGCCCATGATTTGATGGATCGAGATATCTTTGGTTATGCTGTTGATAAAGGTTGGATGTGTGTGCAAGTCTTTTTTGTCAGACAAGGGAAGTTGATTCAACGAGATGTTAACCTATTTCCCTATTATAATGATCCTGAAGAAGATTTTTTAACTTATCTTGGGCAATTTTATCGTGATAGTAAGCACTTGATGCCAAAAGAGGTGTTTATTCCTCAAGATATTGATGAGGTATTAGTGAAAGCCTTGGTTGATACCAAGGTCATTAAACCTCAAAAAGGGGAAAAAAAGCAATTAGTGAATTTAGCCACTAAAAATGCGCGTGTTAGCCTACAACAGAAGTTTGATCTTTTAGAGAAAGACTTAGAAAAAACAAAAGGGGCTGTTGAAAATCTAGGGGAATTACTAAATATTCCAACTCCTGTTCGTATTGAAGCTTTTGACAACTCAAATATTATGGGAACCAGTCCTGTATCAGCTATGGTGGTCTTTATTGATGGTAAACCCAGCAAAAAAGACTATCGTAAATATAAAATTAAAACAGTTGTGGGACCTGATGACTACGCCTCCATGCGTGAAGTGATCAGACGACGCTATAGCCGTGTCATACGCGATGGGTTAGTTCCGCCAGATCTGATTATTATTGATGGCGGTCAAGGTCAGGTCAATATTGCAAAATCAGTCATTCAAGAGGAGCTAGGCTTAGATATTCCAATTGCAGGTCTTCAAAAAAATGATAAGCACCAAACGCACGAATTGCTATTTGGAGAACCTTTAGAGGCCATTGATTTGCCTCGTAATTCTCAAGAGTTCTTCCTTTTGCATCGGATTCAAGATGAGGTCCACCGTTTTGCGATTACCTTCCATCGTCAATTGAGGAGTAAAAATTCCTTTTCATCTAAGTTGGATGGTATTGCAGGCCTTGGTCCTAAGCGTAAACAAAATTTACTAAAGCATTTTAAAAGTTTAAAAGCAATCCAAGAAGCTAGTCTAGAGGATATTATAACTGTAGGGATTCCTAAGGTTGTGGCCCAGGCTGTATTGGAGAAATTGCAAGAAGAAAATCAGTCTAATGACTGAAAACTCTTTCAAAAAATGGTAGAATAGACCCATCTGATAGAATTAGAGAGGTTTCATCATGAAATTTTTAGAACTCAATAAAAAACGTCATGCCATAAAACATTTTACGGATCAAGCGGTTGATATTAAGGATGTTCGTACAGCGATTGAAATTGCTACGTTAGCACCTTCTGCTCATAATATCCAACCATGGAAGTTTGTGGTTGTAAAAGAGAGAAAACCGCAATTAGCAGAAGTGATGTATGGTGGCAATAAAGATCAAGCTCAGGAAGCACAATATGTTATTGCCATTTTTAGCGACACAGACCTTCCAAAACGATCACGTAAAATTGCTCGAAATGGGGTTAAATTTTTATCTGATGATGCCTAGAGTCGCTATATGCAAGCCTACCCCACTATGTTTCAGCAGTTTAGCCCACAAGTCACAAGCGATTATCTAGCTTTAAATATTGGTTTGGTGACGATGAATTTGGTTTTAGCGCTGACCGATCAAGGTTTAGCTTCAAATATTTTTCTTGGATTTGATAAGACAAAAGTCAATGAAGTGTTAGAGATTGACCATCGTTTTCGACCAGAAGTCTTAGTGACAGTGGGGTATAGTGATGAAAAGGCTGAGCCAACCTATCGTTTACCTGTAGATGACATTATGGAGGTAAGGTAATGGCAGCCATCAAAGATTTAAATCAGCTCTTGGCAAGCATGGAGCCTGTTTTAAAAGAAGAGGTCTTTGTGTTTGCTACCTTGACCGCCACGTCACAACTTCCTTTTGACTTGATTGAGGCGAGTATTAAGGAAGAGGAAGGTTTGTCAGTTCTTGTCACAGAAAAAGTTGCACAGGCCTATGGCTTAGAGGCTCAGTTTAGATCAGCTTGGATTACGCTAAATGTTCACTCTGATTTAGCTGCGGTGGGTTTAACAGCCGCCTTTGCAAGCGTATTAGGAGAAGTTGGTCTAAGTTGCAATGTGGTAGCTGGCAATTACCATGATCATATCTTAGTGTCATATGATCAAGCGGATTTGGCGATGAGAACATTAAAAGCATTACAAGAAGTAGCACAGAAAGAGAGTTTAGAGAAAAATGACAATTGATTTTAAAGCAGAAGTAGAAAAACGTAAAGATGATTTGATAGCTGACTTGATTCGCCTTTTGGAAATTAACTCAGAGCGTGATGATAGTCAAGCCGATGCCAAGCATCCCTTTGGACCAGGTCCTGTTCGTGCCTTGGAGCATTTTTTAGCGATGGCAGAGCGTGATGGTTATCAGACGCGTAATATTGATAATTATGCTGGAGATTTTGAGTTTGGTGAAGGAGACGAAGTTCTTGGCATCTTTGCCCACTTAGATGTTGTGCCAGCAGGTTCAGGCTGGGAGACAGATCCTTATCAACCAGTCATCAAGGATGGCAAACTTTATGCGCGTGGATCAAGTGATGATAAAGGACCGACAATGGCTTGTTACTATGGTTTAAAGATTATCAAAGAACTTGGTCTGCCAGTCTCTAAAAAAGTTCGCTTTATCGTAGGGACTGATGAAGAGTCAGGTTGGGCAGATATGGATTATTACTTTGCCCACAATGGCCTTAAAGATCCTGATTTTGGCTTCTCCCCAGATGCAGAATTTCCAATCATCAATGGTGAAAAAGGAAACATTACGGAATACCTTCATTTTTCTGGAGAAAATAGCGGAGCAGTTACCCTGCATCGTTTCACAGGTGGCTTACGTGAAAACATGGTACCAGAGTCAGCAAGAGCAGAGCTATCTGGTCAGATTGATTCAGCCACCTTGTCTGCAGATTTAGAAACATTCTTAGCGGAACATCCAGAAGTTTCTGGTACAGTAGAAAGTTCAGGACAAAAGGTGATTGTGACCATTATTGGAAAATCTGCACACGGTTCAACACCAGAAGAGGGCATTAACGGAGCAACTTATTTGGCGAAATTCTTGTCACCTTATGCATTTGAAGGAAGTGCTAAGGCCTTTATTGACATTACGGCAACTGTCTTACATCAGGATTTTTCAGGAGAGAAACTTGGTGTCGCCTACACTGATGAGCGCATGGGAGCACTCAGTATGAATGCTGGTATCTTTAGCTTTGATGAGACTAGTCAAGATAATACCATTGCACTGAACTTCCGTTATCCTAAAGGTACAGACAAGGAGACTATCAAAGCAGGTCTTGAGAAGTTTGAAGGCATCACGAAGGTCAGTTGGTCTGAGCACGAGCATACGCCACACTATACCTCTATGGATGACGAGTTGGTGAAAACACTCTTATCTGTTTATGAAAAACAAACAGGTCTTAAAGGATATGAACAGATTATTGGTGGTGGTACTTTTGGGCGTCTTTTAGAGCGTGGGGTTGCCTTTGGTGCCATGTTCCCAGGAGATGAAAATACCATGCACCAAGCTAATGAATACATGCCATTAGACAATATTTTCCGCTCCGCTGCAATTTATGCAGAAGCCATTTACGAATTGATTAAATAAGACAATCTTTTCAAAATTAATCTTGTTCTAGACAGAAAAATCAACAATTTTAAATGATTACTCCATTTTTCCAGTCTCTTTACGAATAGATAGGATGAAAGGAGATTAGGATGCTAAGTATTCGTAAAAAAATTGAAGGCTATGAACAATTGAGAGAGGAAAAAGGTTTTGTGTCTATCACTCTAACCCATGATGAAAAAGCCTTATTACAAGAATTAGCGACTTTAAATCAGATGACATTAGCTCAATTTGCCAAGCAAGTCATCATGGAACAAGCAGAAAATGAGTTAGCCCTTTATAAGAGTTTGAAGGCAAAAAAAGCTCATGATCAAGCTCCTGTGTTATTTTCCTTGTCATATTTGTTGAAGGAGAAAAGAGATGTGTAAGGTCATGTTTTCCTATCGTTCTTATAAGTCATACCATTCTTTGCCAAAAGACTGTCAAGAAGATTTATTGTTTTGGCTAGAAGAACAACTTGGCAATCACCCTAATCCTAAGTTGATGGGGAAGCGTGTAGAGGGAAGTTTGTACGAGTTTTGTTATTTTGATTTTTCAGGGTCAATGATTTTAGCAGAGTGGCAGTCGGATAGATTAGTCATTTTAGATATCATACAAAAACATTCCAACATCGCGTGATGTTGGAATGTTTTTTTGATAGGGGCTATTTTCCTAAACAGAATTGGCTGAAGAGTTGGGTAATAAGTTCATCAGGTGCGGCATCACCTGTGATTTCCCCTAGTATTTGCCATGTTCGAGTGAGGTCAACCTGAAGTAGATCAACTGGCATTCCCATCTCGAGTCCTTGATTAACAGCCTGTAAGCTTTCTACAGCTTGTTCGATTAAACTGATATGACGTGTATTAGAAAGATAGGTGGCATCTTGTTCTACAATCTCAGCGTTTTCAAAGAAAAGTTGCTTAATCCGCTCTTCAATTTGATCAATATTTTGGTTGGTTAAAACAGAGATACGAATAGCATCATTTGGCAATTCTTGGCTCTCAATTTGCTCTGGTAGATCGGTTTTGTTAAGGAGAATGATTCTGTTAGTATTTTGGCTGATTTTAATCAATTCTCTATCCTGGGGAGTTAGCTTTTCTGAGGCATTGAGTACTAGAAGTACCAGATCAGCTTCCTCGAGAGCTTTTCTAGAACGTTCTACCCCAATTTGTTCGACGATATCATCTGTTTCTCTAATACCAGCAGTATCAATCAATTTTAGTGGCACTCCATTGATATTAACGTATTCTTCAATGACATCGCGCGTTGTTCCTTCGATGTCTGTCACAATAGCCTTGTCTTCTCTTAAGAGATTATTTAGAAGGCTTGATTTTCCGACATTTGGGCGTCCAATAATAGCAGTAGATAGTCCTTCGCGCAAAATTTTTCCACGTTTGGCAGTTTTTAGTAATTGTGTTAAAAGTGCCTCAAATTCTTGTGTTTTTTCTCTCATCAAAGCAGTAGTCATCTCTTCAACATCATCATACTCTGGGTAATCAATATTAACCTCTACTTGAGCCAAGGTATTTAAGATTTCCTGACGGGTATTATTGATGAGTTCTGATAATGAACCATCTAATTGCTTGACAGCAACAGACATGGCTTTATCTGTTTTTGCACGAATCAAGTCCATAATGGCTTCAGCTTGCGTGAGATCGACACGACCATTTAAAAAAGCACGTTTAGTAAACTCACCAGGTTCTGCTAGCCTAGCTCCTTCTCGGATGACTAATTGGAGGATCTCATTTGTAACCGCTATCCCTCCATGTGTATTGATTTCAATAACATCTTCTCGTGTGAAGGTCTTAGGAGCTTTCATCACCCCCAGCATGACCTCATCTAAAATTTTCTGGTTTTTGGGATCTATTATATGACCATAATTTAGTGTATGGCTTGCGACCTTCTCTAGATTTTTCCCTTTAAAAATGGCACTAGCAATACTAAAGGCATCTGAGCCAGATAGCCGAATCATCCCAATAGCCCCTTCCCCAAGAGGTGTTGCAATAGCAGCGATAGTATCAAATTCTTTTGTAATCATTTTAGTCCTTTTATATAGTGTATTTACAAGGTTTCGCCCCAAATTCGCTCCAAATTTTTCAAAAAAGCATTTTGATTGTGTCGAAATCAGCGACCTCTTTTTTAATAGGTGCGAATAGGTATTGAGTGTAATAGTCGGGTCTTTATGTCCAGTTAGTTTTGATATGGCCAAGACCTCGATGCTGTTGGTTAGAAAGTAACTAACGGATATATGTCTTAATAAGTGGATAGGGACAGAACGACCGACGAGTGATTTTAATTGCCTGTTTAAGTAGGCGTGAGTATTCTCTGAAAAGAGTTGGTTAAAATCATTTTCTTTCCAATGGTGGGCTTTATAATCTTGTAGCAGTTCTATTGTACCATTATCTAATGGAACTGTCCTAACTGACTGTTGATTTTTTGGGGACTAGTGATTTTCTTTAATATTTCTAATATGGTATGGCTAGCGGGAACTGGACAATTTTCTTTTTAAATCCTGGAGAATCACCTTGGAAAGTAGCGATGACGATGGGAGGAGTTTTTCTAAAAATTTCTTACGTTTGATTACTTGGCAATCCTTAGGTGTCTGCTTAGTTTACATTATAACTATAAGCAATAACATATGAATAGACTATTTTTTTATTTCAATAAAAACCACAAAATGAGAAAACACTAATGATAAGCATATCAAGTCATAATTATCTTTAGAAAATTGAAAAAGCGACAACCAAATGTTAAAATGTAAGCGTAAACAATTATAGCTTTGTTATATTCACATGTTATATAAAGTAGAAAGGAGTCTGTTATGAAAAAACGTACAAAAAGTTTTGATTGGTATATTAGAAGGCAACGCTTTTCGATAAGGAAGTTTCATTTTGGTGCAGCTAGTGTTCTTTTAGGGATATCTTTGGTATTAGGTGCAAGGGTAAGTGGTGTGTCCGCAGATGAGCTCTCTACAGTATCTTCTATACAGGAGGTGGTTGTTAGTGTAGGAGATAGTTCTTCCTTGCAAGATACTACTAGCAGTTCTCTTTTAGAAGAAAGTATAGTCAGTCCTACTTCAACCTCAGAACTATGGAATGAGCCTTTGGTCAGTGAAGTTTCTGTATCTCAGTCTAGTACTGATCAGTCTAGTTTATCAGCTTATCAAGAGGAGATAGTGGAGCATGCCAAGGAACAATCTATAGAGAATAAAGAGGGTGACGTAGTAGCTCCTGTCGAAGAGACTTTAGTTCACGATACTGTAGAAACAGCTAAAGAAGCTATTTTGGATAAAGAATTAATTTCTGATTCAGAGACAGAAATAGTGACATCAGGTCCAAATAGTCAAAGTCATGCTAAGGATAATCAAGAAATAACGGATGTATCATACAGTGAGCCTTCTAAAAAGGTGGAAAATGTGGGTTTATCACAGTCTGCTAATAGTTTAGAAGCGGTATCTGAACCTGATGTAGAACGTGTGGTGAGCATCCCCTATAAAGTTGTTCAGAGAGATATTGATACTGGAGAGGAGAAAAAACTTGGTCAGGTAAGTTATGCTTCTGTAACAACAAGTGATGAAGTCGCTAAAGTTGAAGTAACCGTTACCGTGGATAAATTGTATTTGGGTTATCGTTTAGCAGATGATCAAATGGATACGATAACCAAAGTTGTCGAAGAAAATAAAACAAACATTCTTTCATTTGCTGTGACCCGTAAAAAAGATGAGAAGGATAATCCTTTAATTGAAACTAAAACAGAGATGGGTGGTGATTCCGAAGGAACAAGTGGCTTTAGAGCTATGGAAAATGCTACAAGAAGTGCCACTACAGCTTCTTATGTTACGACAGAGTGGGTTATTCCAGACGATATTAAGGCAGCAAATACTGGTTTAGATCAGGCAGCTGGAGATGCAAGTGTAACCGAAACCGATAATTTGGTTCCAGATGCGTATAAAACGGCTGTTCCGTCAGGGCGAGAAGTCTTTATGGTGTTAAGCTTAGATTCGCAATCAGATCCTAATAAGACAACGACTTTTAATAAAAAATATAACAAAGACTATTTCTTCCAATTTTCAATTGCTAAGGAGGGTGATATAAATAAAGTTTATGCTGATTTGGTAGATAAGGGACAGAATAATAAAATTTTAGAATCGATAGAGATTGACCAAGGTTCTACAGGTAAATTTGCTACGCTAGCTCAATATGAGAAAGATAGTTATACATATGAGTTTCAATTTACTCCAGATCCGAGTAATTCTACAAGCAAAAACTTAAAAATCAACAACCCTCATGGTGGTAATATTAACACAGTCATTTATGATAAGGTTAGTCCAGAATCTGTTGGGACAGAACTGAATATTTTTAATGTTTTGGTTCCGGTTCGTACGACTCAAGAAACGAAATATGTCGTAAAAGCTACAGACAAGAGAGCAGAAGAAACGCTAGCTACCTATATCCAAAAAGGAGCATTAACTGGAGATAGTTATACTATTGCAGGAGCTCTAGATTTTGATAAATATGAGCTAATTGCCGAAGATGTGCCGACTGTTTTGAAAGGAGATTTGGCAGCAGATTACAAAGTCGGAGCAAAAACGATTCAAAGTATCATGACGCATAATTTGGTTCGTGTCTTGGAAGTTACTAGAAAAGACGGTACTCATAGAGTGCACATTTATCTGTTAAATCCAGATGGACCAAATAGATTAGCGCTTGATAGAAAAACAAATATTACGGAAGCAGACCTTACATCAGAAAACTTTATTAAGTTCTTTACATCTGAAGAAATTGTTCCTGGCAAAGTAAATACGTTAGAAGGTAGTTATAGCTATACTTCAAAACATCAATTTGAAAGTTACAAAACTAATCCTCATACAAAGACAAATGTTATTACAGGGGAAACTAATAATTTTAATAGGAATGGAACAAACTTCTCTGAAGGTAATTTCTTTATTCCAGAACACCAAGCGGTAACACTAAAAGGAAAAGACGGTAAACCTTTTGGTTTCGGTGGTGTTCAAATGCGTATGGTCAACGACAATGTTGCGAATGAACAGCACGTGACTTATTACTATGCTGAAAAGGGTAGTGTTATTATTCACTATGTGAATGATAAAGGAGAGACTCTCAAACGTAGTGCTACCCTTGTAGGTCATGGGGAAACGGGTGAACAATACGATACAAGAAACTACAAGCATTCCAGTGTAACTACGGGTGATGGTGCTGCGATAGATCAGTATTATTTAAGGCGTATTGATCCATCAACTTCTACTCTAAGGCCAGTTACCGAAGATCCTAATGAGCTTAGAAGAATCGTAAAAATCGATGCTGAAACAGGTGTTGTCGAAAGAGATACCGTAAAAGAATTAACCTATGTCTATGAAAAAGCAGCAAAAGCATTAATGGAGATCTATTTAAGACCAGTGGATGTTGAAACGGGGAATGTAGCTGGTCCTGAT
The DNA here is from genome assembly GCF_053203725.1 of Streptococcus porcorum. Classification (NCBI taxonomy): domain Bacteria; kingdom Bacillati; phylum Bacillota; class Bacilli; order Lactobacillales; family Streptococcaceae; genus Streptococcus; species Streptococcus porcorum. The sequence continues at coordinate 11,972 of NZ_JBRUDG010000030.1, forward strand.
AAGTTGTCTCATACTATAAGGGAACAAGGTGAAAAAGGAACTATTATTTCAAAACGTATTACGCTTGATATACTACAGACCTATATAGATAAAGGGTATGAAGTAATTAGTGATGGTTTTTCTAATAAAACGACTTACTTCGATAGCATTGAGGATGGAGTTGGACTTGTAGCACCAAGTCAAGTTTATAAAATTATCTTACGCGAAAGAATTAAGACGGTAACACCTGATGCTCCTAAAGAGCCAAATACTCCGATAGACCCAACTAATCCAACTGGACCTAAATATCCAGACGGAGTAAAAGCAACAGACTTAAACGAAACAGTAAAACGTACAATCAAGTACCAATACGAAGATGGAAGCAAGGCTAAGGATGATGTCGTAGAAACCTTGACCTACAAACGTACCGCAAGTGTTAACTTGGTAACTAAAGAAGTGACTTATGGCGACTGGACCTCAACTGATGATGACTTCGACAAAGTAGACACACCAGCCATCGCAGGTTATACTCCAGACAAGGCAAGTGTTGAAGCTGTTCAGGATGTTCCGGCAACTGATCCAGACACTGAAGTTATCGTTAGATATGTCAAAGACGCTCAAAAAGCTACCATCACCTACCAAGATGACACCGGTAAACAGCTAGGAGCTATTGATGAGGTGACCGGTAAGTCAGGTGAGCCAATTGACTACAGCACAACAGCTCGTATTACTGAACTCACTAACCAAGGCTATGAAGTGGTTCGTGATGACTTCACCAAAGACGGTGGACAAGTCTTCGACATGGATAAAGCGACAGACCAAGCCTTCACCGTTGTTGTGAAAGAACGTGTTGTAACGGTCACACCAGAAGATCCGAAAGATCCAGGCACTGAGGTAGATCCAGGCAACCCAGACGGACCAGAGTGGCCAGATGGTGTGAAGGCAAGTGACCTCAATCAAACCGTCACACGTACTATCAAGTACCAATACGAAGATGGAAGCAAGGCTAAGGATGATGTCGTAGAAACCTTGACCTACAAACGTACTGCGACGGTTAACCTAGTGACTAAAGAAGTGACTTATGGAGAATGGACCTCAACTGATGATGACTTCGACAAAGTAGACACACCAGCCATCGCAGGCTATACACCAGACAAGGCAAGTGTTGAAGCTGTTCAGGATGTTCCGGCAACTGATCCAGACACTGAAGTCATCGTAAGATATGTCAAAGATGCTCAAAAAGCTACCATCACCTACCAAGATGAAGGTGGTCAACAGCTAGGAGCTATTGATGAGGTGACTGGTAAGTCAGGTGAGCCAATCAACTACAACACAACAGCTCGTATTACAGAGTTAACAAACCAAGGCTATGAAGTGGTTCGTGATGACTTCACCAAAGATGGTGGACAAGTCTTCGATACAGATAAAGCAACAGACCAAACCTTCACAGTTGTTGTGAAAGCTAAAACTGTTACAGTCACACCTGAAGATCCGAAAGATCCAGGTACAGAGGTTGACCCAGGTAATCCAGATGGACCTAAATGGCCAGATGGTGTGAAAGAAAGTGACCTCAATCAAACTGTCACACGTACTATCAAGTACCAATACGAAGATGGCTCAGAAGCTCAGCCAGATGTCGTTGAAACGCTGACCTACAAACGCACCGCAACGATTAACCTAGTGACTAAAGAAGTGACTTATGGCGACTGGACCTCAGCTGATGATGACTTCGACAAAGTAGACACACCAGCCATCGCAGGCTACACTCCAGATAAGGCAAGTGTTGAAGCTGTTCAGGATGTTCCGGCAACTGATCCAGACACCGAAGTTATCGTTAGATATGTCAAAGACGCTCAAAAAGCTACCATCACCTACCAAGACGACACCGGTCAACAGCTAGGAGCTATTGATGAAGTGATCGGTAAGTCAGGTGAGCCAATTGACTACAGCACAACAGCTCGTATTACAGAGTTAACTAACCAAGGCTATGAAGTGGTTCGTGATGACTTCACCAAAGATGGTGGACAAGTCTTCGATACAGATAAAGCAACAGACCAAAGCTTCACTGTTGTTGTGAAAGCCCGTGTCGTTACGGTTACCCCTGAAGATCCGAAAGATCCAGGTACAGAGGTTGACCCAGGTAATCCAGACGGACCTAAATGGCCAGATGGTGTGAAGGCGAATGATTTGAATAAGTCTATCAAACGCACTATTATCTATGTCAATGAAGATGGCACACCAGTCCTAGATCAAGAAGGTAGTCCGGTGATTGTAACCCAGACCGTTGCGTTCAAACGTTCAGCGACAGTTAATATCGTTACGGGTGAGGTTAGCTATAGTGACTGGTCAGCTGCTCAAACAGTTCCTGCTGTTTCATCACCTGTTGTTCAAGGACGTTATACTGAAACAATGATTGTGTCTGCCCATACCTTTAATGCAACAGATAGTGATCAGACAATTACAGTAGTTTATAAGAAACTCGGCTCATGGGTTCCAACAGTTCCAACCGGAGTTAATCCAATTCCACCAATTCCGTATCCGAATGACCCAGTTGATCCAAGTAAGCCAGGTACAGATCTTCCAGTTCTGCCATATGTTCCAGGCCATATTCCAGTTGGACCAGATGGATTCACTCCATTGACCCCAGTTGATCCAAGCGATCCAAGTAAAGGATATGAATTACCACCGGTTCCATCAGACCCAGGTATGGATACTCCGATTACATATATACCTGATGCTCCGAAAGAAGCAACAGTTATAGTGAAATATGTGGATACAAATGGTAGCGAGGTTATTCCTTCAGAAACCATCACAGGTAAAGTTGGAGATCCATACACAACAAATGGTAAAATAATTTCAGGTTACTATCTAGTAGAAGTACCGGCTAATCACACAGGAACTATTTCTGCTAATGGGACAACGGTTATTTATGTCTATGGTAAACTCGGTTCATGGGTTCCAACAGTTCCAACCGGAGTTACTCCAATTCCACCAATTCCGTATCCGAATGACCCAGTTGATCCAAGTAAGCCAGGTACAGATCTTCCAGTTCTGCCATATGTTCCAGGTCATATTCCAGTTGGACCAGATGGATTCACTCCATTGACCCCAGTTGATCCAAGTGATCCAAGTAAAGGATATGCATTACCACCGGTTCCATCAGATCCAGGCAAGGATACTCCGATTACTTATACACCATTAAATCCAAGTATCCCTAGACCTGTAGTTCCAAAAAACGTCATTCCAAGTGTTCCAACTAGCCCAGTAGATTCGGCAGTACCATCTATCTCGGATGTACCGCAAGAATCAACTTCAGAAGTGATTGAACAAAGAACATTACCAAGTACAGGTGAGAGTGACTCCGGAATTGCTTTTGTAGCAGGGATTGGTTTACTACTTGGTGTATTGAATACAGTAGTGAAGCGAAGAAAAGAAGATTAGTTGATCATTTAAAGATAATAAATTGAATAAAAGAGAGAAGGTGAGACACTACTCAAGACACGTTTGTGAGGAAACACTCTTGTAATATCTAGTAAGATAGACACGGGAGTGTTTTTTCTATTATAAAAAAAGCGATATTATCACTTCCAATTTGTTCGTAAGACTCAACCAATCAAAAAGATCAGAAACTTAGTTAGGTGGGGTATGTTATCTACTTGTCCTGTATCTAGAAATTAAATCAGTAAGACTAGTTATTAGTCGGCATTTATCACTTTAACCTGTGAAGTGTTTATATATAAGTTTTTTTAAGTAGTATTCTTTATTGAAATTGAATTTTATTTTTATTCTTGTCATTTCTAGCAAATGCCTTGACAAGCTAAGCGAGAAAAAGCTTAGATTTCCACTATCAAAAATAAGAGTATTCGTGGTATAATAAAGGTATTAAATGGTCTAAGGAGACAATGATGGAAGCGTTAAAAAAACAAGCCGCTCTAAAAGCAGCAGAGTTTGTTAAAGACAATATGATTCTAGGGTTGGGAACGGGTTCTACAACCTCTTATTTTGTTGAAGAGGTCGGAAGACTTGTGAAAGAAGAAGGTCTTAATATTATTGGAGTCACAACATCAAGTGTCACTTCAAAGCAAGCTCAAGAACTAGGTATTCCACTCAAAGATATCGATGATGTTGATGAGGTTGATTTAACTGTCGATGGTGCAGATGAGGTAGATCCATCCTTTAATGGCATCAAAGGTGGTGGGGGGGCGCTTTTGATGGAAAAAGTTGTAGCCACACCGAGTAAGGATTACATTTGGGTGGTAGATGAGTCTAAGCTAGTAGATTCTTTAGGTGCTTTTAAACTCCCTGTTGAAGTCGTGCAATATGGTGCCATGCAAGTCTTTAAAATCTTTGAAGAAAAGGGTTACAAACCTGCCTTTCGTGAAAAAGATGGGCAACGTTTTGTCACAGATATGAAAAATTATATTATTGATTTAGACCTTGGTCGTATTGAAGATCCTATTGCTCTAGGAAAAGAACTCAAGCAAATGGTTGGAGTAGTTGAGCATGGATTATTTAATCAAATGGTAAAAAAAGTTGTAGTCGCTGGTCAAAATGGTGTGACCGTTTTAGAGGCGTAAGGAAAAGGAGAGGTTATGTCAAAATTTAATCGTATTCATCTTGTTGTTTTGGATTCTGTAGGTATCGGTGCAGCACCAGATTCAGATCAATTTTTTAATGCAGGTGTACCTGATACAACATCAGATACCTTGGGGCACATTTCTGAAACAGCAGGACTAACTGTTCCAAATATGGCTAAAATCGGTCTTGGAAATATCCCTCGTGAGACTGCCCTTGCGACTGTTCCAAAAGAGGAGGCTCCAACAGGTTATGCGACCAAACTAGAAGAAGTCTCACTTGGAAAAGATACCATGACAGGACATTGGGAGATTATGGGGCTTAATATTACTGAGCCATTTGACACTTTTTGGGATGGTTTCCCTGAAGAAATCTTAACCAAGATTGAAGAGTTCTCTGGTCGTAAAATCATTCGTGAAGCCAATAAACCTTACTCTGGTACAGCCGTTATTGATGACTTCGGCCCTCGTCAAATGGAGACTGGAGAGCTGATTGTTTATACCTCAGCTGATCCTGTTCTCCAAATTGCAGCGCATGAAGATATTATCCCTCTTGATGAACTTTATCGTATTTGTGAATACGCACGCTCGATTACGCTTGAGCGTCCAGCGCTTCTTGGACGTATTATTGCCCGTCCTTATGTGGGTGAGCCAGGGAACTTCACACGAACAGCTAACCGTCATGATTATGCAGTTTCGCCATTCCAAGATACTGTTTTAAATAAACTAGCTGACGCAGGTATTCCTACTTATTCTGTTGGAAAAATTAGCGATATTTTTAACGGATCTGGGATTACCAACGATATGGGGCACACCAAATCAAATGCTCATGGTGTAGATGTTTTATTGGAAACTTTAAAATTACCAACATTTGATAAAGGGTTTTCTTTCACAAACTTGGTAGATTTTGATGCTGTTTATGGACATCGTCGTAATACAGAAGGTTATCGTGATTGCTTGGAGGAATTTGATGCTCGTTTACCAGAAATTCTAGCAAGTCTAAAAGAAGACGATCTACTTTTGATTACAGCAGATCACGGAAACGATCCAACCTATGCAGGAACAGACCATACACGTGAATATGTCCCACTTCTAGCTTATAGCAAGTCTTTCAAAGGTAGTGGTGTTTTACCTGTTGGGCATTTCTCTGATATCTCAGCTACCATTGCAGAAAACTTTGGGGTAGATACGGCTATGATTGGTGAGAGTTTCTTGGAACAATTGGTATAAGTGATGGAAAAAGTTACTATCTATCATAATCCAGCATGTGGCACATCACGAAATACCTTAGCCCTACTTAAATACGTTGGCTTAGAGCCAGAGGTGATTTTATATCTTGAAACACCTCCGACAAAAAAGGAGTTACAGAGATTAATAGCAGATATGCATCTTTCTGCTAGAGATCTTTTGAGGACTAATGTTCCTCCCTATCTTGAATTAGGATTAGATAGAGAAGGGGTAAGTGATGATGAGATTTTATCAGCTATGTTGAGAGAACCTATCCTGATCAACAGACCCATTGTGATCACCTCAAAAGGCACCAGACTTTGTCGTCCTTCGGAGAAGGTTTTAGAAATCTTACCTGTCCCCTTGACAAGTCCTTTTGTAAAAGAGGATGGCGAAGTCATTTCGGCAGAAATAAAGAAATAATGTAAAACGGAGAAAGCTATGTCTTTAATGAAAAAAATTTATGAAACAAAATCTTTTTTAGAAGAAAAAGGAATCTTAGCACCTGAATTTGGCCTGATTTTGGGATCAGGCTTAGGAGAGTTGGCAGAAGAAGTCGAAAATGCGATTGTCATCGACTATTCAGATATTCCTAACTGGGGAAAATCAACAGTTGTTGGACACGCTGGAAAATTGGTTTACGGTGATTTAGCTGGTCGCAAAGTTTTGGCACTTCAAGGACGTTTCCATTTTTATGAAGGAAATCCACTTGAGGTGGTTACTTTCCCGGTTCGTGTCATGAAAGCCCTTGGCTGTGAAGGGGTTCTTGTAACCAATGCTGCAGGGGGGATTGGCTATGGACCAGGTACCCTTATGGCGATTACGGACCATATTAACATGACTGGTCAAAACCCATTAATTGGTGAAAACTTAGAAGAGTTTGGGCCACGTTTCCCAGATATGTCTAATGCTTATACCAAAGAGTACCGTCAAAAAGCTCATGATGTCGCTACAAAACTTGGTATCAAACTGGAAGAAGGAGTTTATATCGGTGTGACCGGTCCAACCTATGAAACACCTGCAGAAATCCGTGCCTTTAAGACTCTCGGAGCTGATGCCGTTGGGATGTCAACAGTACCAGAAGTTATCGTAGCAGCTCACTCAGGCATGAAAGTCTTGGGAATCTCAGCCATTACAAACTTTGCAGCTGGTTTCCAATCAGAACTTAACCACGAAGAAGTGGTAGAAGTCACTGAGCAAATCAAAGAAAACTTCAAAGGCTTGGTCAAGGCTATTTTAGCAGAATTGTAAGATGACTATTAACACCAAAGTTTTCTCTTTGATAGCAGCTATTTTAAACTACCTTGCAAGAATCGTTTATTTGCTTACCTCAGAAAAAAAACTTGGGGAATTATTTTTCTAGGAATTGGCTCATCACTGTTTGGGCCATATCTCTTAGATAAAGAGAAAGAGAAAAATAAAAAAGATAAGTAAATAAAATTGGAAATACTAGGAGTTCTAATGAAGATCCATTTTATCGTACATGAAGTTTTTGAAGCACCAGGAACTTACTGGGAATGGGCTAAAAATCGTGGTCATGAGCTTAGTGTAACCAAACTTTATGAGGGAGATTGTTTACCAAAAGATTCTTCTATCTACGATATGTTAATTATCATGGGTGGTCCGCAAAGCCCTACAACGAAACTTTCGGAATGTCCTTATTTTGATGCGCTAGCTGAAATTAGTTTGATACAGGAATTCATCAAGGCTGATAAGCTGATTATCGGAGTTTGCTTGGGAGCGCAGTTATTGGGAGAAGCTTATGGCGCAACGGTTGAACATAGTCCTGAAAAGGAAATTGGTAACTTTCCGATTTCTCTTACGGAATCTGGACAGGCTGATGAGTGTCTAAAAGCATTTGGTAAAAGTTTGACGGTCGGTCATTGGCATGGAGATATGCCTGGGTTGATTGAGACTAGTGAAGTATTAGCGGTCAGCCAAGGTTGTCCAAGACAGATTGTCAAATATAGTAGTAAGCACTACGCTTTCCAGTGCCATTTAGAATTTTCAAAACCCTTGATTGAAGCCTTGTTGGCAGAAGAAGTTGACTATAATGAAAAGGCTAAATCACATCTATATCTCCAAGAAGCAAATGCTATGTTAGGATACGATTATACAGAAATGAATCATGTTTTAGAACAATTTTTAGATGCTTTGACGGGATAAAATATTAAAAAACTTACATCAAACATATTGAAAGGAACTATTATGTCAATCCATATTGAAGCCAAACAAGGCGAAATCGCAGATAAAATCCTTCTTCCTGGAGATCCACTTCGAGCGAAATTTATTGCTGAAAATTTTTTAGAAGATGCTGTTTGTTTTAATAATGTCCGTGGTATGCTAGGTTATACTGGTACCTACAAAGGACACCGTGTGTCCGTCATGGGGACAGGAATGGGGATGCCATCTATCTCTATCTATGCACGTGAGTTAATTGTTGATTATGGTGTCAAAACACTGATCCGTGTTGGAACAGCAGGTTCTCTAAATAAAGATATCCACGTTCGTGAACTGGTGCTAGCTCAAGCGGCAGCAACAAACTCAAATATCATTCGAAATGATTTTCCAGAGTATGATTTCCCACAAATCGCAGATTTCAGCTTACTAGATAAGGCTTATCATATCGCTGAAAACATGGGTGTAACAACACACGTTGGAAGTGTTCTGTCATCAGATGTCTTCTACTCTAATATGTTTGAGCGCAATCTCAAGTTAGGTGAGCTTGGTGTTAAAGCTGTTGAGATGGAAGCAGCAGCACTCTATTATATGGCGGCTCAGCATGGCGTACAGGCTCTTGCAATGATGACGATTTCAGATAGTCTTGTTAATCCTGATGAAGATACAACAGCCGAGGAGCGCCAAAATACTTTCACAGATATGATGAAAGTTGGACTAGAAACACTCATTACAGAATAATGTCACATTTACTTTATGAACAAATTGATAGCTTTGCTAAAAATTATTATTACAAGCAAGCCCTTGATACTGTAAAACTCATAAAAGATGCTCCAGCAGACTTATCTTTCATTCTTCAATTACTTTCAGAGCGTAGAGAATTGAAGCTGGATTTAGTGTTTGAAGAAGACCAAGCAAGAAAGTTTTTTGCACGCTATCGATTTACACTGAGTCAGAACAAGGAACTTGAAAAAGAACGCTTAGCAAATTATTTACTTGATTTAGAAGCGAAAGTTCGTGTAGGGGATTTAATTGACTTTTGCCGTGCTTCAAGTCCGTTGATCTATCGGATTTATTTGGCTTTAATCACAAAAAAACTCCCTGACTTAGAGGAGTATATCCACAATTCCAAAGACACCAGCTATGATAAGTGGCGCTTGGATAGGATTGAAAAGAGCGATAATCCCTATCTCAAAGCTTTTTATAAACAAAATAAGCATCAACCCTTAGTCAACTCATCTAGTCTTTTAAGTTTGATTGAGTGTATGGACTACCCGAAGGAAGTCATCACGTCGGTTAGAAAGCTAAGGCATTTTGAAAAATCAATAAGAAATCCATTAGCCCATCTAATAAAGCCTTTTGATGAAGAGATTTTAGCTTCTAGTACAGGATTTTCCTCTCAAGTTTTTTTAGATTTGATGATTTTTCTTGTCAAAGAAATAGGTGTCAACTATAGTAGTCGGCCGTATTACTTTGATAAAGCTAATCAAGAGGTCATTATCCCTCTATTAAAAGAAAGTTTAAAAAACACAAAGGACTGAGAAGTGAACGCTCAGTCCTTTGTGTTTTTGTTATCAGTTTGATTAAATTTTACTTCTTCTAATAAGTAGTCGATAAATTTTTCTCCCATTTTAGAAAGATTAGCTTTTTCGTGTTTTAAATAGACGATGTCTATTTCATCATCCACTTCCAATGGAATTGAGACAATATTATCACCGTTTAGGTTACTATTTAAGATACCAGTGGCAATCGTATAACCATCTAAACCAATAAGAAGATTGAATAATGTGGCACGATCACTGACAACAATTGATTTTTTATGAGGAATTTGTGAAAGAATTTCCTCTGAATAATAAAATGAATTGTGGATCCCTTGGTCATAGCTTAGATAAGGGAAATCTTCTAAATCAGCCAGAGTAACCTTGCTTTTACTTGCTAATGGGTTGCTTTTACTTACAAAAATATGAGGATGAGCTTTAAATAGTGAGGTGTAGGTCAAACGGTTATCATCAAACATCTTTGTTAAGACATCTCGATTGTAACTATTTAGGAAAAGGACACCAATTTCAGAACGGAAATTTTTAACATCCTCAATAATTTCATAGGTCCTTGTTTCACGTAAAAAAAGCTCGTAACGGCTCATATCAGCTCCTTTTAGAAGAGATACAAAGGCATTGACCACAAAAGCATAGTGTTGAGCAGAGACACTGAATAACTCACGGTTTGAAGATTTCGACTTATAACGTTCTTCGAGAAGTGCAGTTTGTTCAACGACTTGACGCGCGTAGGACAAAAATTCTACGCCGTCTTTGGTGAGGGTAATTCCTTTTGGATTTCGGATGAAAATTTCAATCCCCATCTCGCGTTCCAAATCACGTACGGCGTTGGACAGACTGGGTTGTGTAATAAAAAGTTGTTTGGAAGCTTCATTCATGCTTCCAGTTTCGACGATTTTGATGACATAATGTAATTGTTGAATTCGCATAGGACTATTTTAGCATAAATCAACCTATCTGAAAATAAAATAAACAGGAGAAGCACACCATACGCATGAAGAAAATTTCGTTTTTAGAAAACTAGATTCATAATGACAAAATCAATCAAAGTAGTAGACTATAGATGAGGTGACTACGATGATTGATTTTATTATTTCTATTGATGCTTGCACAGGTGAATTGGATAATCGTCAATCTTGGAAAAATCGCTGTCCCTTATCAACTATTCTATTTCTTGTTTTTGTTTGTCAAATGGTAGGCATTGAAACCTGGAAGGAGATGGAAGATTTCATAGAAATGAACGAATCTGTCTTGGGAGAGTACGTTGATTTGAGTGAAGACTGTCCGTCTCACGATACCTTAGAACGTGTGATTAGTCTTGTTCATTCAGACTGTTTAAAAAAGCTTAAAGTTTAAAAAGAAGCTAAGCAGATGGATAATTTAAAAAGCTATCTTTTCAAAATTGATGTCAGGGCACAAAAGGATGAAGAGAAAGTTTTCATGCGTACGGCGTGTGGTATTGATTTGATTAACAGACTGAAAACGACGAATATCTCCAAGTAGCCAAGTAAATCCGATGGTGTCATTGGGTATGGTATAGCCATGAACTTTCTCATCATTAACTAGAACAGCCACTTCTGAACTTACCTTACTCACATCAATCCCGAAACTGCACGCATGATATCACCTCTTTGTCTAGGATACTTCCTTGTTTTAGTGATGTCATTTTTAATACTCGACGTTTGGTGTTCCACATACTTTGATAACATTCTATCTATAGTTAATTGAAATAGGGATAGGACAAAAGAGCCTCAAGAAAAGTATCGCAATTTGGCAATACTTTTCTGAGGTATTTTTTGATATGAGCTCATATTTTCTCAATCGGATTATACTCAGGTGAGTATGGAGGAAGTGCAAAAGTTTAAGCCCCTACTCTTCACATAAGTGCTCTAGCCTACTCATTCTATGGAATCTTCCATTATCCATAATAATAACTGATGGTGTGCTTAATGTTGGCAGCAGAAATTTCTGAAACCAGGCTTCAAAAAAGTCACTCATCATTGTTTATTCATTAGTCATCGGAGCGATTATCTCACCATTTATCAGCCCTGCAACCACAGAAATCCTCTGATACCTTCTTCCAAATACTTTACCTTTTATCAATTGTCCTCTTAATGAGCGACCATATTCTCGATAAAAATAAGTATCGAATCCTGTTTCATTAATATAAACAGGTGTTAAGTGTTTTAAACGATTAAAATTGTTAAGAAATAACACTACTTTTTCTGGGTCTTGTTCATAGTAAGTGCTGTTCTTTTTTTCGAGTATATTCCATAGCTTTGAGAGCATAGTGAATCGCCGTTGGATGACAGTCGAATTCAGATGCTATTTAAGTCAAATAAGCATCCGGATGATCCGTAATGTACTATTTATATTTCATTTTACTATAAAACAGGCGTCTAGACAGTTTTTGTTATGTATAAGTCTTTAAAAGATTTCATTCCGATATTTTTTTAGTGTGGCTAACATGTTTCCAGATTGTGTGCTCAATAGCGAAGATTTTGTGGTATACTAGTCATGAGGAGATTCCTTTTTTGATGAGTGGTGGTACTCTTATCATATCAGGGAATCTTCTTTTTGGCTTCTAGAAGTCCCACATCTATTGTAACGCTACAAATTATCTTGTGATACATCTTACATTGTACCTTTGTCAATGATGTGAGACCTAAAATGTTATTTTGAAGCTATCCATTTGTTAAGCTTTACTAGGAGCTAGCTCCTAGTAAAGCTTTTCTGATATCGATAGGAGATTTCCATCCTAAAGT
>NZ_JBRUDG010000031.1:0-23563 GCF_053203725.1 Streptococcus porcorum
AGGAACTTTGAAAACTTTAAAAAACGGATTTTGATTGCCTTGAACATAAAGAAAGAGAGAACGAATTTCGTCCTCTCTAGGTGTTAGCTTTTCATCTACCCACTACAGTTGACAAAGAGCCCAAAAAAAGTACTACCTTAAAAGGCAGTACCATTTTAACTATCTTAAGTTCAACTCTTTATAAGCTGTTCGATATCCAATTTGTAAAATGGTATCGTCTTTGATCAGAATAGGCCGTTTAATCAGCATACCGTCTTGTGCAAGAAGAGAAAAGGCTTCGTCAAGACTCAAACTAGGCAACTTATCTTTTAAACCTAGCTCACGATAACGCTGACCACTGGTATTAAAGAATTTTTTTAAGTCTAAATCGGAATTTTCAAAAAACGTCTTTAAACTCTCCACATTTGGAGGGGTAGCTTTAATATCAATGGCCTCAAAGTCTAGTCCCAATTCTTTTAACTCTGCTTTTGCCTTGCGACAGGTTGAGCATTTAGGGTATTCATAAAATACTAACATGATTTCTCCTTTATTTGTGCTTCATGGTTTAATAACCATGATTTTCTATCTAAACCACCAGCATAGCCTATCAACTTTCCATCTCTTGATAAAACCCTGTGACAAGGAATGAGGAGACTAATAGGATTTTTACCAACAGCATTCCCAACTGCTTGGGCTGATGCGCAATCCAGCTCTTTTGCCAAATCACCATAAGTGATCACCTCACCAAAGGGGATCATCAATAAAACAGACCAGACTTTTTGTTGAAAAGGTGTCCCAAGAGGAGATAAGGGAAGGTCGGTATAGACAATGGCTTCCCCTTGAAAATAGCGATCCAATAACCGCTTGGTTTCTTCCAAAATCGGATGTGTCTCTAAAAGAGGCCTTTTTTCAAGACCTCTTTCAAAATATTTTTGATCTTCAAACCAAATCCCACGTAAGGCAGTATCTGAAGCCACCAGAGACAATTTTCCTAAAGGACTCGTATAAACTTGTTTATAGAGTGTCATCTGTACCTACTTCTGTTCAGTTTTTAATTAAGCGTACTTTTACAATATTATCGCTAGTTTCAAACTTATTAACAAGCTCAGCTACTTTAGTTTCATCTGTTTCATCCAAATCAAGTAAGGTATAAGCATAATCCCCTTTAGATTTGTTGATAATATTATCAATATTGATGCCCAAGTCTGACACAGCAGTTGAGATACTTGCTACAATATTTGGCACATTTTTATTAATCAAGGTAATACGATAAGGTGCAGAAAGACCTTGAACAACATTAGGGAAGTTGACAGAATTGATGATTTCACCTGTCTCCATGAAACGACGGATGGTTTTTCCTGCCATAATAGCACAATTCAGCTCAGCTTCCTCTGTCGAACCACCCACATGAGGAAATACCGTAACATGCTCTTTATTCAATAACTCCTCTGTCCCAAAGTCTGTCACATAGTTTTTCACCACTCCAGCCTCAATCGCCTCAAAAAGTGCTTGATTATCAACCAACTCTGCACGTGCAAAGTTAATAATTGTTGTGCCTTTTTGCATTAAAGCAAAGCTATCAGCATTGAAAGTATACTTGGTATCAGGTGTTAGAGGAACGTGGACAGTAATGTAATCAGATTGCTCAAAGATTTCTTTCAAATCAGCCACACGCTTAACATGACTAGAAATATTCCAAGCTGTTTCAATAGAAACATAAGGGTCATAGCCAAGAACATTCATTCCTAAACGACGTGCATCATTAGCAATCCGACCACCAATCGCACCAAGACCAATCACCCCTAAAGTTTTACCTGCAATCTCAGTTCCTGCAAATTGCTTTTTACCTGCTTCGATTTGCTTTGGCACATCATCACCCGTCAAGGTGTTGGTCCATTGATTAGCTGAAATATAATCACGCGCTGAAAGTAGAATTGAGGCTAAAACAGCTTCTTTTACAGCATTGGCATTGGCTCCTGGAGTGTTAAAAACAACAATCCCTTGTGCGCTTGCTTGCTCAATTGGAATATTATTGACACCAGCTCCCGCACGCGCAATAGCTTTTAAGTTGGAAGGAAAAACTGTCTCATGAAGATTTTGACTGCGAATAATAAAAGCATCTGGATTTTCTGCCTTATCTCCGTCAATCTGAAACTTATTACCCAATTCTTTTAACCCAATTTGGTTAATATTATTAAATGTTTTAACACTAAATACCATTTTACTGATTCCTTACTTTAATTTTTGATAAGCTAGTCGCTCCCCTTCAAAGGTCACCTTACCACATTGTTCAAATCCCAATTTTTTTAAAATATGTTGCATGGCCATGTTTTTGGGATGAGTGTCTGCACGAAATTCATTAGATTGACGTGTCTCAATTAAGCCTTCTAATAAAGTCTGAACGACTTGCTGTCCGCGAAAATCTTGATGAACCACCACACGATGAAAAGTGATGTAGTCATGATTTTCTGGATAGGTCCATGCACCATCATAAATGGCATCATAAGCTGGCTCAAATCCCTTTATCATAGCAACATAAGCTGCAAGCTGACCTTCAATAACCGCCACATAACCATACCCTTCTAGAATATCTTCCATTATGGTTTCTTGACTCGGATATCCATTTTGCCACTGATCACTTCTATAAGAGGCAATGTGTTCTCTGGCTTGATGAATCATCATCATAATGGTATCAACCTCGTTTGGATGAGCAAGACGAAATTCCATTACTTGTTTTCCTCTTCAAATTTAGCCATAAAGTCTAAAAGCGCCTGCACTCCTTCAAGTGGGAAGGCATTGTAAAGGCTAGCACGCATGCCACCGACTGAACGGTGTCCTTTAATATTTTTAAAGCCAGCTTCGTCTGCTTGTGCATTAAACTTAGCATCCAAGTCTTTGCTTGGAGTGACAAATGGGATATTAGCAACTGAGCGATCTTTTATCTCTTTAACTGGGCTAGTGTAGAAGTCTGATCGAGCGATAAAATCATACAATAAGTTTGATTTTTGACGGTTTTGTTTTTCCATCTCAGCAACACCACCAAGTGATTTAACATACTCAAAGACTAATTTCGCCATATAAATACCAAAAGTTGGCGGTGTGTTGTAAAGCGATTCGTTATCTGCTTGAATACGATAGTCCAACATACTAGACAAGGCAGGCTCATCATTTAACAAATCCTCACGAATAATAACAATCGTCACACCTGCAGGACCAATATTTTTTTGTGCTCCTGCATAAATCATACCAAAATCAGCAACATTGTAATCAACCGCTAAGATATTTGAGCTCATATCAGCGATAATGGGAACACCGTTAGTCTCAGGTAGCTCATAAATAGCTGTTCCTTCAATGGTATTATTAGTTGTCAGGTGGACATATGCTGCATCAGCATCAATTTTTGAGGCATCAATTTCTGGGATATGATCATAAACTGTTTCTTCTGATGATGCCAGTAAGATAGGCTCAAAAGGAATGGTTTTAGACAACTTAACAGCTTCTGTATAAGCTTTTTTCCCCCAAGAACCAGCAACCACATAATAAGCCTTACGTCCTTTAGCTAAATTGAGTGGAATCATCGAGAATTGAGTAGAAGCCCCACCTTGTAAAAAAAGGACCTTGTAATTATCTGGAATCCCCATCAAGTCACGCAAGAGACTTTCAGCATCTTTGATAATAGCATCAAATTCTTTGGAGCGGTGGGACAATTCCATCACACTCATCCCTGAATGAGCGTAATCCAAAAATTCAGCTTGAGCTTTTTCAAGAACTGGTTTAGGCAAGACAGCTGGTCCTGCAGAAAAATTGTAAATTGTCATTAGTTTACCTCCAAATAAAGTCCTTTCATTATAGCATAATTTTCAGAATTTTGGCAACTTATTATACATCCTCAACCTATTAAAAAGAAAGGAAGTAGCAAAAATGGTATAATAAAAAAGAAAAGGAGAAAACTATGTTAATTAAGGAATTTTGTGCCGAAAACTTGACCGACCTAGCAAAGCTAGATCCTAAAGAGGTTAGCCGTGTTGAACTATGCGATAATCTAGCTGTTGGCGGAACCACTCCAAGTTATGGTACCATTAAAGAAGCCGCAGCTTATCTTCATGAAAAAGGCATCACCCTATCAACCATGATTAGACCGCGTGGAGGAAACTTTGTTTACAACAGTTTAGAGTTAAAAGTCATGGAAGAAGATATCTTGATAGCTGTTGAATTAGAGAGTGATGGGCTGGTCTTAGGACTCCTAACCAGCGATCATCAATTAGATCTTGAAGGTCTCGAGTATCTCCTTCCTGCTACTCAAGGATTGACCTTAACTTTCCACAGAGCTTTTGACAGGATTCCAAAAAATGAGCAATTTCAGGCTATGGATCATCTTATTGACCTTGGCTTCCATCGCCTTCTTATCCACGGCGATGCTTCTGATAATCCCATCTCTGAAAATAGTGAACATTTAAAAAAATTAATCCAGCATGCTGATGGACGTATTGAAATTGTTTTAGCTGGAGGAGTCACAAAAGAAAACTGCTCACACTTATCACAAGACATCAAGACCCCTTATGTACATGGTACCAAAATCGTATAAAAAACAGCTTAGTCCTATTTTAGACAGGACTAAGCTGTTTTAACTTCTTTAAATAGCATCTCCACCACGCTCACCTGTACGAATCCGAACAACATCATCGATAGGTTGAATGAAGATTTTGCCATCTCCCACTTCACCTGTTCGTACAGTAGCAATAATCAACTCCACTAAATCATCTACAGCATGATCTTTCACAATGATCTCAACTTTGACCTTAGCCAACATGGTTGGAGTTACACGTTGCCCACGAACAATTTCTACAAAACCTTTTTGATTTCCATAGCCTAAGACTTGTGAGATTGTCATTCCTTTTGCTAGCCCCGCCTTACTCAAAGTTGTCTTTAAATCCTCTAATTTCTCAGGTCTAATAATCGCTTCGACTTTTTTCATCTTCATCCTCCTACGAATCTAATCCCATAAAGGTTGGATAAGCTGTTTCCCCATGCTCTGTATCATCGAGGCCAATCGCCTCTTCTTTATCAGAAACACGAAGAGGGGTAAATAATCCAACGACTTTAATAATGATAAAGGTCATTCCAGCTGACCACACGATAGTAAATACAATCGCTCCTAAAGTAACTAAAAACAATCTAGGGTTACCATAAATCAGTCCAATATTGCTCTTATCAAGCGCTAAGTCTGGTGTGGTAAAAATTCCTGTCACAATACCACCAAAAATACCACCAACCCCGTGACAGCCAAAAGCATCTAAAGCATCATCATAACCTAAACGATGTTTGACCATTCCAATCGCGTAATAACAAACTGGGCTAACCATCAAGCCAATTAATAAAGCACTCCAAGTTGATACAAAACCTGCTCCTGGAGTGATAGCAACCAACCCTGCCACTAAGCCTGTTGAAGCTCCCACCAAGGAAGGTTTACCATTTTCTTTATACTCTAACAAAATCCATGAAAACATAGCTGCAGCTGCAGATAGATGAGTTGTTAGCATGGCATGAACCGCTAAGCTATCAGCAGCTAAGGCTGATCCCGCATTAAATCCAAACCAACCAAACCAAAGTAATCCTGCTCCCAATAATACAAAAGGAACATTGTGAGGTCGATACTCTAAACGATCAAAATCACGTCTTTTACCTAGAATTAAAGCCAACACCAAACCGCTAACACCTGAAGTGATATGGACAACATCACCACCAGCAAAATCAATAGTCCCCCATTGTGCTAGTAAGCCCTCATCCCAAACCATATGAGCAAACGGATAATATACTAAAAGTAGCCAAAAAACAATAAAGAACAAGAGTGGTTTAAATCGCATCCTTCCTACAACTGATCCTGTTAAAATCCCTACTGTAATGATAGAAAACATCATTTGGAACAGAGCAAATAAAGAATCTGGAATCGTAAGATGTCTTGTACTAGTCGTATCACTTACCCCTTTAAAAAAGAAATGCCCTAAATCTCCTATAATAGAACCATCTCCAGAAAAAGATAGAGAATAGCCGACTGTTACCCACATCAAACTTGCAATAGCAAGAGACACAATGGACATCATCATGGTTGAAATAACATTTTTTCGTCTCTCTAATCCACCATAAAAAAATGCCAAAGCGGGGGTCATCAAAAAAACTAAGCCCGAACACAATAAAATAAAAGCAATACTAGAATGATCTAATGTCATAAGCAAACTCCTTTTTTCAGAAAAGCAATGAAAGATGTTAAATATGTTATATAATATAACACTCCATTTTTCTCTTGTAAACCCACAATTGACAGAAAATTCTGTATTTATATCATAATATGTTAGCTAATAAAGAATAAAAAAATAGCTCTATCCCTTATTTTACAAAGGATAGAGCTGTTTATATATTAATACATCTTATTTTAATTGATGGAATTGCTGATAAAGTTCTTGACGATTCAAACTATATTCTTTAGCAATAGCTTTAATAGCTTGGTTAGGTTTTATGCCATCATCAATTAACATTTGAATTTTTTTAAGATAATCCAGATCTCCCTCAAGTGTACTTGTAGCATACTCCTCAGCATAACCACTAACAATAAGGAGACACTCCCCCTTTAGCGGATGTTCCTCAAGATAAGAAAGAAGCTCTGTAATTTTTCCTCGTTGATACTCTTCATAAAGCTTAGTCAACTCACGAACAAGCACCACTTGGCGATCGCCATAAACGGATAAAATCATTTCCAAAGTATCTACGACACGATAGGGAGATTCATAAAAAATCTGCGTTTCAGGATAGTGTAACTTAGATTCAAAAAATCGTTGTTGTTGCCCACGCTTTCTTGGTAAAAAACCGTAAAAAACATGTGGTTGTGGTGCAAGTCCACTGGCAATCAAGGCTGTAATACCAGCTGAAGCACCAGGTAAGGCAACCACTGAAATCTCCTCTTCAATGGCAGCTTTAACCAAGTCATGACCAGGATCTGAGATAGAGGGCAGACCTGCATCTGAAACCTGAGCTAAATCCTGCCCAGATTTTAAAAACGCAAGTAAATCAGGAATTTTATCAAATGCATTGTGCTCATGAAAACTGATCTGTCGAGTAGCAATTTCAAAATGTTTTAGCAATTGACCCGTATTTCTTGTGTCTTCTGCTGCAATCAGATCAACACTTTTCAAAATCTCCACTGCACGAAAGGTCATGTCTTGTAAATTCCCAATAGGAGTGGGCACCAAATAAAGAGTGCCATAAGAGGATTGACCTTTAAAACTTTTTTGTACTCTCATCTTCGCTCCTACTCTCGAAATAGCAATTCAGTGCACATCATACAATCTTCTTCACTTTCTCGACGTTGTCCGTAAGCATCATTACAGATATGAAAGCCATCTTCATAAATTCCTTCCAAATGTTCTCGACCTTGAAAGAGGGATTTGCCTGGTTTTGTTTCTTGAATTTGTGCTAGACGTTCCCTTAATTTATTATTTTCTAAACGTAGTGTCGTATTTTCTTCCACTAAATCTTGAATATATTTTTTTATATCTTCGATTTCTTCTAAGTTCTTAGCCAAGGTTAAGGAAAAACCATCAAAAAAATCAAACAAATCTTTTTTATCCATTAACTATTATGTCCTCCAATGAGTAGGTTAAACTCCCCTGTCTATCCTCAAATTTTAATTGAACTGTTTCTGATAAAATATCCATGCCGACAACTTCACCAACACCAATATCTGTCTTTATTTTCTCACCATAATCAGGGAATTTATCACGCGCCTCCTGATAAAAGTCATCTTCAAAGCTAAGGCAACACATCAAACGCCCACAATGACCATTCATCTTCCCAGAATTTAAGGAGAGGTGTTGATTTTTTGCCATTTTAATGGAAACAGGTGGAAATTCTCCTAAAAAAGTCGAACAGCAAAGAGGACGACCACAGGGGCCTAAACCACCATAAACTTTACTTTCTTCACGGTTAGTTAATTGTCTCAACTCAATTCTTGTTTTCAAAAGAGCAGCTAGTTCTCTTAATAATTGACGAAAATCTACACGCTTTTCAGCTGTAAAGGTAATCAAGACTTGACTACAATCCAAGGGATAAGCCATGTCGATAATTTTCATACCTAGTTGATGATCGCTCACCAACTGCTTTACCAAGGGAAGCTCTTTTTCAATTCTACTTTTGTTTTGTTCGGCTTGTTTAAAATCTTCTGAGGTCGCAAGTCGAAGTACCTGTTCAGTAGTAGGAAAAGAATGCGTCAGTTGCTCAGCTTCTACAACCACTTTGGCTAAATCAGCACCTTTTTCTGTATCAACAACTAGCCAAGTATCTTTAACATATGTTTTATCTGTTTGAACAAGGGATAAACTTCCTTTATTTTGGTATTTTACACCTAGTATAACTGTCATACTAACACCATATACTCCAATACATTTTGAAAATTAACGTGATGTTGCCACATTCTGTAAGCTTCAACCAACCGAGATAAATAATTTAAACTCGCCGTACTTCTAGACTGATTAAAAATAATAGGCAAAATTTTAAAGACCAACTCTTGTTCTCCCTTATCACTAGCCAGAGTGACCAACCTTGACACTTCAAGATAAGCTTGTGAGTCATCAAGCGATAAAAGATTTACCCAGCGTTGACAAACTTTAATCAGTTCTAAGATTTTATGGTTGGAAGACAAAAGTTCGACATCCTCCCAATTAGAAACAAGTTCAGCTAAAATCTCGGCTTCCGTCTTTAAAAAGCCCTTGTTTTCTAATTCTCCAACCAGGAGCGATCGATTTTTTAGAAAATGGAACTCTTGGCAACGACTTCTAATGGTTGGCAAAATCTTATTTTCATCATCTGTCAATAAGACAAGGTAAGATTGTGCAATAGGCTCCTCCATTAACTTTAAGAGACTATTACTGGCATTAAGGTGCATTTTATCAGCATCTTGGATAATAAAAAATTGAGAAGAACTCTCGTAGCCAGATTTAGAAAATTCTTGCAAGAGTTGCCTAATAGTATCAGTCTTAATGACTTGATTGACGGGTCGAATTATTTTAACATCAGAGAAGTCTTCGCTTGCAATCAAGCGACACGAACGGCAACGCTGACAAGGTAATTTATCAATTTTATCTTGACAAAAACGGCTCTGTGCCAAATAAATCGCCATGTCAAGATTACCAAATCCACCTGAAAAGAGATAGGCATGGCTGATCTGGTCGGACTGGATGATTTGTTGAAACTGTTTAAAAAGCTTAGGTTGTAATTGTTTTAATGACATCCTGTTTCCTCAAGATAAGAAAGGATTGTCTGATAAGCTTCTGAAACAACTTCTGATAAAGGCTTACTCGCATCAATGATGACGATACGAGAATCATCTTTAGCGAGCTCAAGATAGCCCTGTCGTACTTTTTGATGCATCGAAAGCGCCTCTAAATCTAAACGATTCACCTCACGTTCATCTGCTTGCTTGATACGGCTCAATCCTTCTTCAGAAGGGACATCAAACAAAAGCGTTAAATGAGGTTTCAAACCATCTGTCGCATAAGTATTCAACCAATCAATACTTTCCTTATCCAAGCCTCGCCCATAACCCTGATAAGCCATTGAGCTATCAATAAATCGGTCCACTAAAACAATAGCCCCTCTTGATAAAGCAGGTAAAACTTTTTCAACTAAGTGTTGACGACGGGCAGCAATATATAATAAAAGCTCTGTTTTATCATCCATAGCCGTATGTTCGACATCTAGAATCACATTCCGAATGGCCTCTGCGATCCTAACACCACCTGGTTCTCTTGTTGAAATAACTTCAAGTTTCTCTTTTTGTTCTAGAAGTGGCAGGATGGCTTGTAAAACACTGGTCTTTCCTGCACCATCTGGTCCTTCAAATGAGATTAAACTACCTTTTTTCATCCTCTTCCTCAATCATGTTAATAGTCCTATTTTACCAAAATTTTACAAGAAAAGGGAGTGAAAGTAGGGGCTATTTGAAAAATCCATCCCACTATCACTCCTTCATTCTTTTAAAAACCAACTTTCGCTTTTGTTCTCTCAATAGCCTCAACTTCAAAGCCCTTAGCTTCGATCTTAGCTTTTAAAGCTTCTAAATCAACGTCACCTTCTAACTGTACCTCAATTGCAATCTTACCTGATTTTCGAGGTAGATGTAAAGTACTCTTGATATTCAAGTTTTCTTCTACAATAATACGTAAAAGGTCTCCTAAAACACCAACCTTATCATCAGCCAAGACATGAAGGCGAGCTCCTTCTTCACCGTATCCTGAAATTTGTAAAAAGGCACGAAAAACATCCTTATCAGTGATAATTCCTGAGACCATATCATTATCCATAACAGGCAAGACACCAATACTATGTTTAATCATTAGATAAATCGCATCTTCTAAGCTAGCATATTTAGAAACTGTGACAACATCTTTAATCATGACATCACGAATTTTTGTCTTATTGAGCAAATAATTCATTTCATAAATAGACAAACTTGTCGCTTTAGATGGACTAGCCTCAGCAATAGTACCTTCTGTTACCAAACCAACTAACTTATCATTTTCAATAACAGGTAAACGACGAAGCCCTTGCTCACGCATAATTTCTGAAACATGGGCAACTGTTGTATCTGGAGATACATACACGACTTTTTTAGTCATAAAATCTTTTACTGACATTTCTCTAGCCTCCATCTTTTTGATACTTTTATTATATCACATTTTGTAATCGTTTACGAAAACTTTATGAAAATATTTTGGCTAAATCAAACTTTGTTTCTTTCCTCTTCTATCATCAAGAACTGAGCCAAAACTAGATAAAAGAAAATAATAGCAAAAAAGGAGCCACTAACTGCTCCTTTTTTCTAATCATTAACCACCTAGATAAGCTTTACGAACCTCATCTGATGTTAAAAGTTCTTGACCTGTACCAGAAAGAACAATCTTACCAGTTTCAAGAACATAACCACGATCAGCAATAGATAATGCTTTATTGGCATTTTGCTCAATCAATAGAACAGTTGTCCCTTGCTTTTGAATATCTTGAATAATATCAAAGATTTCTTGGATAAAGATTGGGGCAAGTCCCATAGACGGTTCATCTAACAACAAAAGTTTAGGTTGGCTCATCAGCGCACGCCCCATGGCAAGCATCTGTTGCTCCCCACCTGAGAGGGTTGCCGCATCTTGATTTTTACGTTCTTCTAGACGTGGAAAACGTGCAAAGATTTTCTTTAGATTAGCTTGATTTTCTTCACGGTTATTACGTAAGAAAGCTCCCATCTCTAAGTTTTCCATAACTGTTAAACCAGCAAAAACATGACGTCCTTCTGGAACTTGTGATAAACCATCTGCCACAATTTTACGAGCAGGAACCTTTTGGATTTCTTGTCCTAAAAATTCAATTTTTCCAGCCGAGGGACGAACAAGACCTGAAATAGTCCGTAAAATAGAGGTTTTACCTGCACCGTTAGCCCCAATAAGAGTGACAACTTCACCTTCATTAACCTCAAAGCTAACATCTTTGACTGCTTCAATCACACCATATTTTACAGATAGGTTATCTACTTTCAACATCGCCATTATGCCTCACCTCCAAGATAAGCTTCAATAACACGTTTATTGTTTTTGATTTCATCTGGTGTTCCATGGGCAATTAAGCGACCATATTCCAGAACATAGATGCGTTCTGTAACTTCCATTACCAAGCTCATATCGTGTTCAATCAAAATAATGGTAATTCCAAACTCTTCTTTAATTTTTCGAATCAGACCTGTTAATTCTGCTGTCTCTTGAGGGTTCATCCCTGCAGCTGGCTCATCTAGAAACAGAATTTTAGGTTCTGTTGCAAGGGCACGAACAATTTCCAAGCGACGTTGTTGCCCGTAAGGAAGATTTTTAGCTAATGTCTCAGCATCACCATCTAAATCAAATATTGCCAAAAGGTCCAAAGCTTTTTGACGCAATTCTTCTTCATTTTGATAAAATTTTGGCAAACGTAAAAAACTCGCTAAAATGTGTGGTTTACGATTATTACCAAGTCCAATTAAAACATTATCAAGTACCGTCATATCCTTAAACAAGCGAATGTTTTGGAAGGTACGTGATAAACCTAGTGAAGCAATAGTATAAGGTGCTTTACCATTTAAAACAGTACCATCAAGCGTAACAGTTCCCTCACTTGGCTCATAAACACCTGTCAAGAGGTTGAAAAGAGTTGTCTTACCAGCTCCATTAGGACCAATGAGCCCTACTAACTCTCCCTCGTTTAATTCCATTGTCACATCACCTACGGCAGTCAAGCCACCGAAGTTTTTGGTTAAATTTTTAACTTCAAGAAGTGCCATTAGTTTTTGCCCTCCTTATCTTTTTTAAAGAATTTCATTAGACTGAACTCTTTTGTTCCAAGTAAACCACCTGGGCGGAATACCATAACAAGAATTAAGGCTAATGAGTAAATAATCATACGAAGATCAGAGACATTTTGCAAGAACATATTTAGAACACCTAGAACAATTGCTGCAACAATAGTACCTGTCATTGAACCAAGTCCACCAAATACCGCAATAATCAAGAATTCAATTGATTTCATGATTGTAAAGTCTTTAGGCATGACTGTTCCGATATAACCAACTTGTAAGGATCCTGCGATACTAGCTGTGATAGCTGCCAAAACAAAAGCCATTACCTTAACCTTGGTGGTATTAACACCCATTGACTCTGCTGCGATTTCATCTTCACGAACAGCAATCACCTCACGTCCTATTGGGCTACGTAAGAAATTGACGGTTAAAACAGTTGTTAAAACAACAAAGACAAAAACAACTGGCCAAGTCGTATATTCCAGAATCCCCGTTAGACCAGCCGCACCGTTTGTCAAGTCTCCACCATTGACAATGGCCATACGAATAATCTCAGCAACACCAAGTGTAGCAATAGCAAGATAATCTCCCTTCAAACGAAGAGTTGGAATGCCTACAACAAGTGCAATAATAGCCGCCAAAACAGCGCCCACAAGCATAGAGAGATAAAATCCTGCAAAGGTAGGATTTGAGGTTGTCAGAATAGCCGTTGCATAGGCCCCAATTGCCATAAAGCCAGCTTGACCTAGTGAAAATTGCCCTGAAAAACCTAAAACGAGGTTAATTCCCACAGCCATAATGATATTAATCCCAATCTGCATTAAAATTTGTACATAATAAAGATTAATAACACCAGCCATCGCTAAAGCATAAATAATACCATAAGTAGCTAGAATAAGTGCTAACCAAGTTAAATTAACTTTTAAATTTTTCTTCATTACTTACACCTTCTCTTTCACATTTTTACCAAGGATCCCCGCTGGACGAACGAGAAGAATGATGATCAAAATAGCATAAACAATCGCGTCTTTGAAACTTGATAAACCAATTGAAACAGAGAAAGTTTCTAAAAGTCCAATAACAAAACCACCGATAGCGGCTCCTGGAATAATTCCAATACCACCTAATACAGCAGCGACAAAGGCTTTAATACCTGGTGTCATCCCCATAAGAGGATCAATCGCATTGTAATAAAGACCAATCAAGCACCCCGCAGCCCCTGCTAAAGCTGATCCCAAAGCAAAAGTAAAGCTGATTGTACGGTTAACATTAATCCCCATCAACTGTGCCGCATCACTATCAACAGACACCGCACGCATGGCTTTTCCCATCTTTGTTTGCTTAACAATAAAGTTTAAACCAAGCATCAAGACAATTGAAACAGCCAAAATCGTTAACTGGACGTTAGTTACCGCTACAGGTCCTAAATGATAACGTACTGTTTCAAGAGCTTGAGGAAAGGCACGTGTATTAGCACCTACAAAATAAACCATCCCATACTCTAAAAGGAAAGATACCCCAATTGCTGTAATCAAGGCTGCAATACGCGTTGAATTTCTCAGTGGACGATAGGCTAAAAACTCAATGACAACACCTAAAAGTGCTGTCAAGGCCATTGTTAAGACCAGAGCCACAAAAAAGTTCATCTTAAAGGCATTAATCAAATAATAACCAATAAACGCACCCATCATGTATAAATCACCATGAGCAAAGTTTATGAGCTTGATAATACCATAAACCATTGTATAACCTAATGCTAAGAGGGCATAAACACTTCCTAGAATTAAGCCATTGACAAGTTGTTGAACCATGTTTTCACCAAACTTTCTATAACATAATAATATCTGGAAAAGGAGCTTTCCTTTCCCAGATACTGTAATTTTTAGATATATTATTTAACCTCAACGACAGTTGCAGAATCTTCTTTACCGTCTTTGAGACCAATCATAATTGCTGACTTAACAGGATTGTGTTTTTCATCAATTGTTGTTTTACCTGTTACCCCATCAAAATCCTTAATCTTAGCAAAGTTCTTAGCAATTTCGCTTGAGTTTTCAGCATTCTCTGCAGCTTCTGCTACCATGTAAACAGAATCATAAGCAAGTGCAGCAAACATGTTTGGTTCTTCACCATATTTTGCTTTATATGACTCTACAAATTTAGCAGCTTTATCAGATAAATCAACTTTTGTTGAGTAACCAGAAACATAATAAACATTGTTTGTTCCTGCTGCTGTAGCATTTTCAATGAATTTTTCATCGCTAAAGCCGTCAGGTCCAAGAATTGGTTTATCAATCCCCATGTCACGCGCTTGTTTTGTAATTAAACCTGTTTCAGTGTAGTAACCAGGCATAATGATCGCATCAAACTCTTTATCTTTGATTTTTGTTAAAGCAGCTTGGAAGTCTTTATCACCAGCTTGGAAAGTTTCTTCTACAACAATTTCCCCTTTATATTCGTTTTTAAACTCATTGGCGATGCCTTTGGCATAGTCACTTGAGTTATCATAATAAAGGACAACTTTTTTAGCTGAAAGGTTTTCTGTAGCATATTGTGCCAAAACTTGACCTTGGAAACTATCTTGGAAAGTCGTACGGAAAACGTACTCTTTTACTTTTCCATCTGCATAAGTTAGGCTGTCTTGTGTACCAGAAGGTGTTACAAGAGGAACTGCTGCTTTTGTTGCTGCTGGTGTTGCTGCTGCTGTAGCACCAGAAGTTGCAGGTCCAATCATCACATTAACCTTGTTTTGAGTGACTAAGCTGCTAGCAACAGATGCCGCTTCATTGTTTTCAGACTTGTTATCTTTTGAAACAATTTCAAGCTCTTTTCCATCTACACCACCTGCTTTATTGATTTCATCAACAGCAAGCTCCGCAGCATTTTTTTGAACTTGACCGTAAGCCGCAACTGCTCCACTCAACTCAAAGTTCAAACCAACTTTAATCGTATCTCCAACTTCTGTACCAGTCGATGAAGACGAGCCACTAGGCGCTGCCCCACAGGCTGCAAGAACAGCTGTACTCGCAAAAGCAAGAGCTGCTAATGTTAATTTCTTTTTCATCTCTATATCTCCTTAAAGTTATCTAAAAATATACGTTAATAAGAATACTGAATTATCTGATAATTGTCAAGCTATTGGGACTATTTTTTTCGATATCCAGTTTTTCTTGATGAAGATTCCCTACAAAATTTTGATCAATCGCTTTATAGGATGAGACTTTAATATCTTTAACAAACTTCTGTTTTTCCAAATAACCCACAACTTCGTCTAAGTCAGCCACATCAATATACAACACAAGATAACGCAATCGTCTAGAATGGTAATGAACATCACCAAATTTAGACACTTTTCTAGCATCACGATTGTAGTAAAGATAGACCGCAACACCTATCCGATCTTTTTTGTCCACGATTAGCTATTCCTTTCTCTAATATGATGGCCTTTAGCATGAGGACGTCTATGAGGTGATAAAGGCAGGGCTTCATCTACAAAAATATCCTCCGATACACTTTTGGCTAAATAATGACTAACGGTCGATAAGAGTACTTGTAAATCATGCTCTGCCTGTCGCATTTCTTGAACTAAAGGATCCAAATCAAGTTGCCTTTTTTGTAATAGCCACTCTTTTTTTAAGACCTTTAATTCTTCTCTGTAGGGCAAATAGGCCTTTTGATTTTCAAAATCTTGATTTAAAGCAGAGAACAGTTGCAACTTTTCTTGTAAAGAAGTATTCTCCTGAAAACGAGTTTTTACTTTTTTATAATTTTTGACCTCTTTTGTTTCCAAAATGGACGCTACTAAAGCATCAATCGCATCGTCAATCTCTATTAATTCTTGATTTATTTCTAGCATATAAAGATTATATCAAAAAAAAGAAGTGGAGACTAGGTTGCTCCACTTCCACCTTTTTGATTTTATTTTAAATCATTATTAGCCATAATATCATCAATAAAGCCATATTCTAATGTTTCTTGCGCACTCATCCAGTAATCACGTTCCGCATCCTTATGAACTTGTTCAATTGTTTTCCCTGAATTATCAGCTAAGATTTGTTCTAAGTTTTGACGTGTTTTTAAAAGATGCTCTGCAGCGATAGCCATATCTGTTTGTTGAGTGCCACCACCTGTTCCACCCATCGGCTGGTGAATCATGTACTCAGCATTGGGTAACATGAAACGTTTTCCTTTAGTACCTGATGAGGCAATGATGGTTCCCATAGAAGCTGCAACACCCATTACAATAGTTTGGACATCAGATTTAATAAAGTTCATCGTATCTACAATTGCAAGTCCTGCCGATACGGAGCCACCTGGCGTATTGACATAAAGATAAATATCCTTTGTATTATCCTGAGCATCAAGGAATAAGAGCTGAGCAATAATAGAATTTGCCATATTATCCTCAACTGGCCCTGTCAGCATAATAATACGATCTTTTAGCAAACGTGAGTAAATATCATACGAGCGTTCACCACGGCTAGTTTGTTCAATAACTACTGGAATCATAGAATTTCTCCTTTTTCTTAGAAGTTCCTACTTCTATCAATTAAGATATTACCATTATAGCTTTTTGGTCAATCTTGGTCAAATAAAAAATTTACTATTTTTTAGAAAAAGCAAAAGGTTGAAAGAACGCTCTCAACCTTTGATAAAACTTATTTTGTCCCAAACAAACGATCACCAGCATCTCCAAGTCCTGGAACTATATAACCATTTTCATTGAGCTTTTCATCCAACGCCGCTGTGTAGATGTCAATATCTGGATGGGCATCTTGTAATTTCTTAACCCCTTCTGGTGCCGCAACTAAGCAGACAAACTTAATATTCGCTGCACCACGTTTTTTAAGAGAATCAACTGCTAAAATAGCAGAGCCCCCAGTTGCTAACATAGGATCTACAAGAAAAATTTGACGTTGATCGATATCTTCTGGCAATTTCACTAGATATTCAACGGGTTCAAGAGTCTCCTCATCACGATACATCCCAATATGACCAACCTTAGCAGCTGGAACAAGGCTAAGTAAGCCATCAACCATACCAATACCTGCACGCAAAATTGGAACGATTGCTAATTTTTTACCCGCTAACTGCTTTTGAACAGTTTTTACAATCGGTGTCTCAATCTCAACGTCCTCTAGTGGCAAATCACGTGAGACCTCATACCCCATTAACATAGCAATTTCATTAACAAGCTCACGAAAATCTTTTGTCGAGGTGCTAGTACGACGCAAAATAGAGAGTTTATGTTGGATTAGTGGATGTGAAATAACTTGAAATTTTCCCATATAATATCGCTCTTTCGAGCTTCCTACTTTCTAAAATTTTTTCTCCTTATTATACCAAACTTCAAGGGAGTTTTCATCTAGAAAGAAAAGATTTTAAAAAGTTTCAGCTAAACGGCGACAAGCTTCCACAATGATAGACCTAGGTGCTGCTGCATTTAGTCTAGCATGTAATTTCCCTTCGCGACCAAAAGTTAAACCATCATTTAAAATTAAACCAGCCTCTTTTTCCAGTTTCTCAAACAATTCCGAATGAGATAAGCCATAGTCAGAAAAATCAAGCCAAATCAAATAAGTTCCTTCTGGTTTTAAAAATTTTATTCGTGGTACTTCTTTACTCAAAAAGTCAGTAATGTAGTTGATATTATCCTCTAGAACACCTTTGAGCTCCTCTAGCCACGGTTTTCCATAAGTTAGGGCAGTCTCCGTAGCTATTAAACCTAGGCTTGAAATTTCATGCTGATTATTTCTTAGCTGAATTTTACGAAAAGCTGCGCGAAGCTCAGGATTTTTAATCAAGACAAAACTATTTTTTGTTCCCGCAATATTGAAAGTTTTAGTAGCACTACTTAAAATCACAGAAAAATCCGAAAAAGCTTCCGAAACGGTATTAAAGCTATGATGTTGATTACCGTACAAAGCCAAATCTTGATGAATTTCATCTGAAAGTAAGATAACATGATATTTTTGGCAAAGTTTTCCAATTTTTTCAAGTTCATCTTTAGACCAAACACGACCACCTGGATTATGCGGGCTACAGAAAAGATAGATTTTAACTTGATGCTCAACAATATCTTTTTCCAACTGCTCAAAGTCAATTTCAAAGTGACCATTTTTTTCAATTAAAGAATTATTAACCAGTTTTCTCTGATTTAAGGTAATTGTTCGGGCAAAAGGGGGATATACAGGTGTATTAATCAACACAGCATCTCCTTCTTTTGAAAAAGCTTGTAGGGCTACCGAAATAGCAGGAACAACTCCCTCAATCAAGGTGATATCTTCTTTTGAGATAAAGTAACCGTGCTGCTCCTTTTCCCAATTAACAATTTTATCTAACAGGCTATCTGATGTCGCATTGTAGCCATAAACACCATGCCTTGCAAATTCTTCTAAAGCTTTGGTCATTTCTGGAAAGGTCACAAAATCCATGTCAGCAATCCAAAGTGGCAACAAATTTTTATCTTCTTTTGTCGCCTGCCACTTGACAGCATTAGTTGATAAACGCTCAGGTACAGTGATAAAGTCATATTTTGTCATCTTATCCCTCCAAAGCTGTCTTTAAATCTGTTATCAGATCCTCTGCATCTTCAATTCCAACTGATAAGCGTAAGAGATCATCTGTCAAACCATAAGCATGACGAACCCCAGCTGGAATATCAAAGTGGGTCTGTGTAGCAGGGTAAGTAATCAAACTTTCAACCCCTCCTAAGCTTTCTGCAAAAGTGAAAACTTCCAAAGTATTGATGATTTGTGGAATATTTTCTTGGTTCTTAACTTTAAAGGAAACCATGCCACCTTTTCCTGTATAAAGTACCTCTTTAACTGCTGGAGACTGTCGCAAGGCTTCTACTACAGCTTTGGCATTCTCTGTTGATTTTCCCATGCGTAGCTTCAATGTTTTTAACCCTCGAATCAAAAGGTAACTGTCAAATGGGGATAAAACAGCTCCTGTTGTATTCAAATTAAAGAAAAGTTTATCATAAAGTTCTTGATCACTGGTTAAGACAACCCCAGCCAAAACATCATTATGGCCTGAAAGGTATTTCGTAGCAGAATGTACCACGATATCTGCTCCTAAAGGAATAGGATTAAGATAAACAGGGCTATAAAAGGTATTATCCACAATCACTTTAGCTCCTAGTTGATGAGCTTTATTGGCGATACTTTCAATATCAAACTCTACCATCAAGGGATTGGTTGGTGTCTCTAAATAAACAAGGTCAATCGTATCATCTAGCTGCTCAATAAGTTCGTCTTCTGTATTGGCATAAACAAAAGAAAAGCGTCCTTCTTTTTCTTTCTCATTAAACCATCTAAATGACCCACCGTAGAGATCTCTGGCCGCCAAGACCTTACTTCCTACAGGAAAAATTTCCATGGCAAGTACAATTGCACTCATCCCTGAACTTGTTGCTAAGGCAAATTCTGCCTGTTCAATAGCAGCTAAAGTTTCTTCTAATTGCGTTCGAGTTGGATTTTTCGTACGAGTATAGTCATATCCTGTAGATTGACCAAACTCTGGATGCTGATAGGTGGTTGAAAAATGTAAGGGAGTTGTTAACGCTCCAGTCGCTTCATCTGATTTAATACCAGCCTGCGCTAAGATAGTGTCTAATTTATAAGATTTTGTCATGATTTCCCCCTGATATTGTTTTCTTATTATTCTACCACTTAAACAGCCATTATAACGTTTTTCTTGTATATCATTTATTGATAGTTAGCTATAGTTTTTACTTATAACATATCAAAAAAAATCTAGATATTAATCTAGATTTTTAAATAGACTCTATTTTTAACATTTGGCGCAGACGTTGTGCACGACTTCCGATTAATTTATCAAGACTACGGGTCAATAAGGCTAAATAACCATATACCGCTACACCAACAAATCCAACAATTACTAAATAAATGGCGCTTTGGACATAGCCGTTTGGAACAAAAATAAACCCTAAGACAAATTTTGTTAATATCACAAAAATCGCCATAATCCCTGTCATCAGTACAATAAGTAGAGCATTTTTTACCATAATTTTAGGATTAAAGTGAGTCACTTGACGGATCCGTTGATACATTAAAACGACAGGAACTAATAAACCAATAGTGGTGCTAAGCACTGGTCCATAAGAGTGAAAAAGATAAATAAGAGGAATCTGTAAAACCACTTTAACAGCTAAACCAATTAAAAAATATCGAATCGCACGACGTCTCTCAAAAAGGGCTAATAACATCGGAGATAACATGGTGTAAAAACTTACCACTAAAGTTTGTAGCAAAACAGCAATAAAGAGATGAATCGCAAGTGTCTCTGACTGCCCATAAAAGACTGTATAGAGTGGCTCAGCTAATAACACGGAACCTGTAAGAGCTGGTATCATAAAGATCATTAACATTTGAACGTTATTCAAAATCATACGAGCAATCGCTCTTTTATCTTTTTTCACAAAATTTTCGGTAATCAATGCAATTCCCACACCACCAATAGAGGAAGCAACAGAAATCAAAATCATAACAATCTTGTTAGGATTAGCATAGAAATACGTGTACATGGTGACCAATTGTTTCTCGGAAAAATTTGTGAACCACTTCATGCTATTGATAAAAGTTGCCTGATCAATCAAGCTAAAAATAGAAACTGCAGCTCCTGTTACAATAAAAGGAATGGCTTCCTTCGTTGTCTCAATGAGAATTTGGAGAGAATCAATCTCTTCATCAATATCCAATTCTGAAAAGAACTTCCCTAATACACCCATTTGCCATAAATAATAACCCAAGACCAGCATACTAGCCAACATCCCAATAAAAGCCGCAAAAGTGGATTGAATCACAGCTGCAACATAATCACCTGATCCCATTTTCATAATGAAAAAGGTCGCTAATAGCATCCAAATAATCCGAATAATCTGCTCGGCAATTTGACTAATAGAAAAAGGCTTTAAATCATTGTACCCTTGGAAAAATCCGCGGATTACACTCATGACAGGAAAAATTAACACAGACAGTGATAAACTCTTTATCACAGGAACGAGTTCTGCACCTGAACCTGACATACCTGCAAAAATCCCTGCACCAAAATACATCACAGAGGCACCAATAATTCCTAGTATCAACATGAAACGCATAAAATGCCGCATCAGATAGATATTATGACTTTCTTTTCCTAAGGCATTGTATTTTGCAATCTGCTTAGCTATTGCAACTGGAATACCGGCTGTTGACATCAATAAAAACAGGGCATAGATACTATAGCCCATATTAAATAAACCATTAGCTTCTGCCCTATGCTCTCCCATCCACATATACCAAGGAATGATATAAAGAGCGCCTAATAGGCGGCTAACAATATTACTCATGGTTGACCATGCTGTCCCGCGTAACATTTTTTCTTCTTGACTAAGAGCCGATTGAGACAGCGACGAACGAGTAGTTTCTTTATTCATTAGTTACTTCCTAGAATTTTTTCAATCAAATTTATTATAAACTTTTCCTTTTGACTTGTAAAACAGGAACATAAGGTCTAAAATATTACTATGATTACAATTGAACATGTTTTAGACATTTTAAAAAATGACCAGAATTTTCGAGAAATTCTTTTTAACGGACAATATCATTACCATGCTTCTGATATTTGTTTTGAGCAATTAAGTTATGACAGCCGAGTAACAGATCAAAAAACACTATTTTTTGTCAAGGGTGCTCATTTTAAAAAAGAATTTTTAGATAAAGCAATCAACTCTGGTTTAACCTATTATATTTCTGAAAAAGATTATGAAGTTGATATTCCCGTTATTCTTGTTAACGATGTGAAACAGGCTATGAGTTTGGTTGCCATGGCTTTTTATGGTAATCCTCAAGAGCGATTAAAACTTTTGGCATTTACAGGTACAAAAGGTAAAACTACTGCTGCTTATTTTGCCTACCAGATTTTAAAGCAAGAACATAAACCAGCTATGCTCTCTACCATGAACACCACGCTTGATGGAAAAACATTCTTTAAATCAACTCTCACAACACCTGAAAGCTTTGACCTCTTTGCCATGATGGCTGAAGCTGTCAAAAATGGAATGACACATCTGATCATGGAAGTTTCCAGTCAAGCTTATCTCGTGAAACGTGTTTATGGCTTAACCTTTGATGTCGGTGTTTTCTTAAATATTAGTCCTGATCACATTGGGCCTATTGAACACCCTACTTTTGAGGATTATTTTTACCATAAACGCCTCCTAATGAAAAATAGCCGAGCAGTAATTATTAATAGTGAGATGGACCATTTTGATCTCTTAAAAGAGGAAGTTGCAACAAAAGATCATGACTTCTATGGAAAATTCTCTGACAATCCTATTTCATGCTCAAAAGCCTTTACATTTGATGTCAAAGGGAAGCTAGCTGGGCACTATCACATCCAACTCATTGGACGTTTTAACCAAGAAAATGCCCTCGCAGCAGCCTTGGCTTGCTTGCGCTTAGGAGCATCACACCATGCTATCCAAAATGGAATCGCTGAAACAACTGTCCCAGGAAGAATGGAAGTGCTAACTCAAACCAATGGAGCTAAAGTCTTTGTTGACTATGCTCATAATGGTGTCAGCCTTGATAATCTCATCAAAGTCGTTAAAGAGCATCAGACAGGACAAATCACCCTCATCCTAGGTGCACCTGGAAATAAGGGAGAAAGCCGTCGAAAAGATTTTGGCGAAATTATCAATCAATACCCTGAACTAAAGGTTATCTTATCTGCCGATGACCCTAACTTTGAAAATCCTTTAACCATTTCTCAAGAAATCCAAAGCCACATCCATCGACCTGTAACTATCATAATAGACCGTGAAGAAGCAATAAAAACAGCCCTAGCTCAAACTAAAACCGACCAAGATGCCGTTATCATTGCAGGAAAAGGCGCAGATGCTTATCAGATTATTGAAGGAAAACAAGCCAATTACGATGGCGACATTACTGTTGCCAAACGTTATTTATCATAACAAATGAAATAGTGATGACCCAAAGCTATTAAGTCAAGGCTGAACAACAATAACCACTCCCTAGAAAAAACAATTCCCACATGTATGATGTGGGAATTGTTTTTTATTGGGGCTCTATAATTTCTGTAGTGGGTAAGAACACCGTGGAAATTATGGAGCCTTTTTGAATATAGAAAAAGGTCCCATATGACCTATAATGAAAAGCGACGAAACTCACATTAGAAAGGGTTCATATG
>NZ_JBRUDG010000032.1:0-20806 GCF_053203725.1 Streptococcus porcorum
AAACTTTAGGATGGAAATCTCCTATCGATATCAGAAAAGCTTTACTAGGAGCTAGCTCCTAGTAAAGCTTAACAAATGGATAGCTTCAAAATAACATTTTAGGTCTCACATCATTGACAAAGGTACACAGACAGTCTTCCATTTTTGTAGAAAAATAAAATAGCACCTCAAAAGTTAAACAAATTCTCTAACCTTTGAGATGCTATTATCATTTTATGTCACTTTATTCATGACTGTAGCTTGCAATTACTTCTAAACCATCTCCCTCAAACGACCAGTGTTTGACGGTATGAGGCAAGATAAAGTGACTACTTTTTTGAATTGGATAAACCGTTTGATCAATAATTAAACGTCCCTGTCCTTCGATGACACTAACTAATAAATACGGCGCCACTTGCTTAAACTCAACCAAACCACTCAAGGTCCAATGGTAAACTGTAAAGAAATCATTGGATACCAAAAGGGCACTATCTAATCGATCCACACATAAAGAAACTGGCTTACTATTGGCAGGTTCGCCAATCGTCAGGACATCCACTGCTTTGTCTAAATGTAATTCACGCAAGTTCCCTTGATCGTCAGGTCTATCAAAATCGTAGACACGGTAAGTTGTGTCGCTAGATTGCTGCGTTTCAAGAACCATAATGCCTTTGCCGATAGCATGCATGGTACCACTTGGAACATAGAAGAAATCACCGGCTTTAACAGGAATACGCGTCAAAAGATGTTCCCAGTCTTTATTATCTATTAAAGCTTGCAACTCTTCCTTGCTCTTAACTGTATGTCCATAGATGATCTCAGCTCCTTCTTCTGCTGATAAAATATACCAGCACTCTGTTTTTCCAAGCTCCCCTTCATGAGCTAGGCCGTAAGCATCATCTGGATGAACTTGCACACTTAACCAATCCTCAGCATCTAGGATTTTTGTTAATAAAGGAAAAACCTCGCTCTTAGGATTTCCAAATAATTGAGGTTGCTCACGATACAAACGATCTAAAGGCACACCAGCATAAGTCCCGTTTTCCACTATGGATACGCCATTAGGATGGGCAGAAATCGCCCAATACTCACCTGTCTTTTCACTTGGAATATCGTAGCCAAAAACGTCTCGTAAACGACTACCTCCCCAAATTTTTTCCTGCATCACTGATTTTAAAAATAGTGGTTCCACGATTACCAAACCTCCTAAATATTTTTGACATCTAACAATGAGTAACCTCTGACATCGTAACGATTACGACTACGAGAATACTCGACAGGACGACCATCTTCTAAATAAACAGCCTGCTCCACCTGAAGAACTGGGGTTGTCTCGTCACATTTCAAATACGCCATATCATATTCATCTGCTCTATCAGCCGTAATATTCCTATAGCTACCAACAAATTTTAAGTTTAAGGTCTCATGTAAATAGTCATAGATGGAGTGTAAGAGTACCTCCTCATCAAGCCCTGGAACTAAATCACAAGGCATGTAGGTATGTTCAATGACATAAGGTTCTTGATCCAACAGACGAAGACGAATGATGTGATAAACTGGTGATGTCAGACCAATCTGTAAGCGTTCTGAGATTTCTTTGGAGGGAAAGGCTACTTCAAATTTAATAATACGGCTTGTCAATGCTCTGCCATCTTTTTCAAGGTCCTTACTCAAACCATTAAAATTATTCAGCCTAACTTTTGTATCTCGAAGATTCCAAAAGGACGAATCTAATACTTTGGTGCCATTTCCTTGTTTAGAATAAATCAATCCTTCTATCGTCAAGATCTCGACAGCTTTTTTGACAGTCATCCGACTAGCATGAAATTCTGTCGCTAATTCCGTTTGAGTAGGCAATAAGGAGTCTACGGGATAGACTCCTTGTGCAATTCTTTCACGGAGAATATTAGCTATTTCTTCATACTTACTTATTTTAGCCATGATTTCTCCTCACTCCATCACTTCTTATGCCTATTATAATACAGAATCCTCTTGCTTGTCTAGTACACGAAGGAAAGGATACCAAATCAGCCCAACAATCACAACATCAACCAATTGGAGAAGACCACCCATGATAGAATTAGTTGCCATCATCCCGCTAAAGAAGAGAGGCACTGTCCATGGCACAGAAACACCTGTTGGAGCTGGAACTATTCCAAGTGCCATAACGGTATAGTTGATGGCTGTTACCACAATTGGGGCTACAATCCAAGGAATAAGAATCGTCGCATTCATCACAATTGGTAAACCAAAGATAACAGGCTCATTAACGTTAAAGATACCTGCTCCAAGTGCTAGTCGCCCAACATCCTTGTACACTTTTTTCTTAAGAACAAATGCCATAATCAGAACAACTGCAAGGGTCATTCCTGAACCACCTAAACCAACGGTAAAGGTTTCAATAAAGGACTTACTAATAATGTGTGGTGTAGCTTCACCAGCTTGTAAGGCTTCCAAATTTTCAAGGTTTAATGTGTTCCAAATTGGATCCATTACTGAGTTAACGAGAACTTGTCCATGTAAACCAAAGAACCACATGATTTGAATCGCAAAGATCGCAATTAATGTTGCCCCAATACTACCTCCCAAACCAATTAATGGCGCTTGAATGACTTTATAGATCACATCGTGGAGATTAACATGGAAGAAGTAAGTCACACAGGCATGTAGCGCAAGGAAAATCGATAGGGTTAATGTACCTGGAATCAGAGCAGCAAACGATTTGGCAACAGCAGGTGGCACAGTATCTGGCATCTTAATTTGCCAACCTTTTTTACTCATACGACTATATAACTCTGCTGCAACAAAAGCTGTAATCATTCCTAAGAACATCCCTTTAGCACCAAGACGATCTAAACTAAGCACACCACTAATCGCTTCACCCTTTTCAGGTTCGATAAAAAATGGTGTCAATATCAAGAAACTTGAAAGAGAAACTGCACCACCAAAAACCCCTTCAACATCATAAGATTTTGAAAGATAATAACCAATACCAAATACAACAAAGACTGTCATAATAGACATGGTTGCCATCTGACCATTTCCGAGTAGGTTGTAAAGGAAGGTTTTCGTATCGTCATTGAAAAACGGCAAGTTGTTGAAAACCACAATCAAGGAACCAAACATGGTGATTGGAAAAGATAGCATAAAGGCATCCCTTAGTACAGCTAGGTACTTGTTTGATCCTAGGGCATTGGCAATTGGTAAAAGTTTATCACTCAGTTGATCTAGAATTTTATTCATCTTCTTTCATCTCCTTTATTTTCTACGACTTGATTTTTCGATGTAACTCCAACATTTCTTTGGCAACTTCTAACAACGTCATCGTTGTCATCAAATGGTCCTGTGCATGGACCATGATAATCTCAATTTTTATCTCAACACCGCTAGCATAATGTTGTAACAATTCCGTTTGAGCATGGTGAGCTTCAACTAATTCCTTGTTAGCACTTTCTAGTTTCTCAACAGCCTCTTCATAGTCGCCAATTCTCATTAAGGCAAACGCTTCATGGATATCTGGACGAGCAGTACCGCTATGTAGGATAATCCCAAAGGCCGAAACCTGTAATTCTTCTGCGTTCATCTAACTTCTCCTATTATGACAATTGCTCTAAAACCACTTTCCCAAGCCCTTGAATACCTGTTGGAATTGGGACGTAAGCTTGAGGTGGAATTTGGACAACAGGTCGCCCTACTTTCTGACCAGTTTTCTCAAATTGCTTAAAATACATCCGTGTTTGTGGACTAATGAGATAAACATCATAAGCTGCACTCTCAATCACTTTATTTCCTTCGGTCGCACCGATCGCTTCGATAGTGATATCATGTCCTTGTTCTTGTAGATAGTCTGTTGTTTTCTTAGCCATAAGAGATGAAGACATCCCCGCTGCACAAATAATTAAGGCTTTTGCCATTTTAATTCTCCTTTACTTAGTTTAGTAGGCTTCTTTTATTTTTATATTATTTTTAAATACCGTTTTGTTCCGCAACCGCTTTAAACCACTCCCCTGATTTTTTAATGGTTTTCACTTGCGTATGAATATTATTTGAGATAAATCCATAGCGGTTGCGATAGGCATTGCTCCATGACCAACAATCAATTGGCGTCCAAAGGTGATAACCAAAGCAATTTGATCCTTCTTCGATTCCTCTATGAAGACACTCTAGATGCTCACGGATAAAATCAATCCGATAGTCATCTTGAATCTGACCGTTCTCATCCAAGAACCGTTCTTCTCGTGAAACCCCCATACCATTTTCAGAAACAAACCATGGAATATTCTTGTAATTGTCACGAATATTGATGGCAATATCGTACATGGCTTCCGGGTAGATTTCCCAGCCCTTATCAATATTCATCCGACGTCCTGGCATATCATAATGGTCATAATAGCGGGTAGGCATCCAGTCACCAACAGAATTCGGAGCGATGTCTGGTGCTTTCACACGGTTGGGATGGTAGAAGTTGACTCCAAGGAAATCTACTGTATTGTTCTTGAAAATCTCTGCGTCTTCTGGTTCTGTTTGCCAGATAACCTTATCGCGCGTCAAGACCTCTTCAAGTTCTGCTGGAAAATGGCCGTAAATAGCTGGTTCCAAGAACATCTTGTTGTTCCATAGTTCAGCAAATTTTGCTGCTTCTTGGTCAGCTGGCGCTTCTGAGGCTGCATAGGTAGGCGTCAAATTTAAGACTGTACCAATGCGTCCCCCATTCTTGGCCAAGTCCAATTCACGATACTTGGCAATGGCTTTGGCAGAAGCCAGATTGAGATGATAAGCTACCTGAACAGCTTTTTTCCCATCAACTACTTTAGGATAGTGGAACTGATAGAGGTACTCTCCATCAACTACTACCATAGGCTCATTGTGGGTCGTCCATTCTTTGACACGGTCACCAAAGTGTTTGAAAGCTTGTTCAGCAAATCCAACATAGAGGTCCACCACATGACGAGACTCCCAACCACCATATTTGTGATAAAGCTCCACTGGCAAGTCAAAATGGTGCAAGTTCATAATCGGACGAATACCATTTTCAATAAAGCAATCAATCACCTGATTGTAGAAAGCAACCGCATCCTGATTGACTGTATTAGTTTCCAAATCATCAATCAGACGTGTCCATTGAATAGAAGTCCGCACACTGTTAAGACCAACCTCTTTCATGAGAGCAATATCTTCACGAAAACTATTGTAAAAGTTGGAAGCCGTATCTGGACCAACCTGATGATAGAAGGCTTCTGGTTCTATCTCATACCAGTAGTCAAACATATTGGCATGTTTTTTAGCAAAACGCCCTTCGCTTTGGGGACCTGATGTGGCTGCTCCCCACCAAAAATCTTTCGGAAATGTTTTCATCTGACTAGATCCTTTCTCCTTTTAAAATTCTAAAAATAATATCATTATATTTGGGAAGGTGCTCGTGACTATACTCAAGATAAAAAATCAATTACCAGCACACATACCCC
Organism: Streptococcus porcorum; assembly: GCF_053203725.1. Taxonomy (NCBI): domain Bacteria; kingdom Bacillati; phylum Bacillota; class Bacilli; order Lactobacillales; family Streptococcaceae; genus Streptococcus; species Streptococcus porcorum. The sequence goes on from NZ_JBRUDG010000032.1 coordinate 5,445, forward strand.
ACTCCTAAAGCCTGCTGATCTTAACTCGTCTACTATTTATTAAACCTCAGAGACAATTAGTCTCTTCAGCACTTCGTGCCCAATCACAGTAGCACCTGCCAAGGTCGGATGAACACCGTCATCGCCTGTGTAGTATTGGGCGGAATACAGAATAGCCTGTTCATTCAAGAAACCATCCAAGGCAACAAACTCCAAACCGAACTCCTTGACCAACCGTCGAATGATCTGAAGTTTTGGATCCAAATCCACTCGCCATTCTTGGCGATCCATAGGATAGGGCAAAACAAAGGGTTCTAAAACCAAGATTCGTTGCAGACCTGCCCTTACCAGGCTTGTCAGCAACTTGCGGTATTCTCCTTCAAACCGGTCCTGTTCTGTTTGACTACCGAAGGATTCTTGACCAACATTATGCCAAACATCATTAATGCCCACCATGAGTACCAGAACAGTTGGATGAAGATCAAGACAGTCATGGATACGAGCATTCAAATCCGCAACCTTGTCTCCACCGATACCGCAGTTGAAAAATTCAAAACGGTAGTCAGGATAATGGAAGAGTAAATGAGAAGCAACAAAGTGAACATAGCCATATCCCAGACTTTGTGCATCTTCTTTATCTCTTCCCCACTCTGTAATCGAATCTCCAAAAAAGACAATTCGGTCCTGTTTTTCTAATTTCATTTTTCTATCCCAATGTTATTTTGAAAATGAGCAACTACTCCAAGAAGGTTGGCATCATTATAAAATTGGCAAGTGTCAAGAGAGATGGTTAAATCTTGTGCTCCAGTTTTTTCTCGTAGATGATCAATTTGTTTAGAAACTTCCTCCACAAGACCCGGACGTTTAGAAAGTCCTCCTCCCAAAACCACCAAGTCAGGATTTAAAACCAAGGCTGCATTAAAAATTCCCTTTCCTAATGCTTGAAATAGGCTATCAACTGCTTGTCTGGCACTTTCATCCCCGTCATCTGACAATTGGAATAATTCCTGACCTGAAATAGATGTCGGTAGATCCTTTTCGCTTGAATAACGATTAGCCACATGGACTGGACTAGCTGATTGGCTTAAGGTATAGCCCTTATCCAGCATCATATAGCCGAATTCTCCCCTAAAAAGATTAATCCCCTTATGCAATTTGCCATCAATAGCCACTGCACCACCTATTCCTGAACCAATGACAAAAAAGAGTACCGTATTAGCAGACTTTGCCACTCCATAGGCTAATTCAACTAAGGCAGCGCAATTAGCATCATTTTCAATGGTGACGGGCAACTGAAACAAGTCTTCCAGTTCCTCTACTATCTTAAAATCATGGATATAAGAAATAGCACTAATACCACGAATCACGCCTGCTTCAACATCCACTGCTCCAGGACTACTAATAGCAACACCTTCCAAAGTCTCTCCTTTGAATGACTGCTTCACCTCTGATAGAAGCGCTTTCATTTCTTTCCAAGATAAAGGGGTTGTAAAAGACCGCGTACTTTCCAGTTCTTTATCTTTATACAGAGCGTATTTGACAGCCGTGCCCCCAATATCAAATACTAGTAATGCCATTTTTGATCTCCTTCCCTTTAACTGACTCTAGTATACTACAATATTTTTTAAATGTCTATACATTTATTTTATTTTTATATACTTTTCTTTTTAAAACTATTCTTCGTGTAAGTCAATATGGTTTAAAAATACATTGCTAACTAGATAAAAGAAAACAAAAAACTTGAATCTAGTCAACACTAAATCCAAGTTTCTCACTATTAATTTGAAATTTTCTTCGCTAGGGCGAAGTTTCCTAGGGTCGCTGAACCATTTTCAGCAACAGCTGGTGTAACGATATAATCTTTCACATCTGGAACTGGTAAATAACCATTCATAAGAGCAGTGAATTTTTCACGAACACGATTCAACATATGCTCTTGAGCCATGACACCACCACCAAAAACAATGACCTGCGGACGATAAAGAAGTGTAGCTTGAACTGCAGCTTGTGCAATGTAGTAAGCTTGAACATCCCAAACCTCAGAGTTTAATTCAATCAATTCACCACGAATGCCTGTACGTCCTTCAAGCGATGGTCCTGCAGCTAATCCTTCTAGGCAGCCATTATGAAATGGACACATCCCATCAAACTCATTTTTAGCATCATAAGGATGGAGCGCCACATAAGTATGACCTGCCTCAGTATGACCCAAGCCACCAATAAATTCACCATTTTGAATCGCACCTGCACCAATACCTGTTCCAATTGTATAATAAACAAGGCTTTTCACACCCTTACGCACAAGTGTCTCACCATAAGCTGACGAATTGACATCCGTTGTAAAGTAAAATGGAATCTTGAACTCCTTAGCAATTAAACCAAGAAGATCAATATTTGACCAATGTGGCTTTGGAGTAGAGGTAATATAACCATAAGTTTGTGAGTTAGGATCAATATCAATTGGACCAAATGAGCCAATCGCAATACCCGCTAGACGATCTTCATAGCGTTTAAAAAATTCTACTGTACGTTCAATTGTTTCGTATGGAGTAGTCGTTGGAAACTGTGTTTTTTCGATCACTTGAAAATTTTCATCACCGACCGCACAAACAAACTTTGTTCCTCCAGCTTCTAAACTACCATATAATTTTGTCATAAAAAATGTCCTCTATATTTGTCTTTTTATACGATTTTAACAAAAAAATTACTAACTGAAAAGCCTTTTCTAACTAGGATAATTGGAAATCCTCAAAACGTGATAAAAGGATTTAGACTAGAAAACTGCCTAAACCCTTTATCAAATTTTTATTTCAAATCAAGAAGGTCAGCACCTTTAGCAACTGTACCAGTTGCAAGTGGTGTTACCTCAGCATATTCTGCTGTGTTGGTTACAATAATCATAGTTGTATCATCAAGACCTGCTTCTTTGATTTTAGCTGGTTCAAATGTCGCCAAAACATCTCCTGCTTTAACTTTTTGATCAGCTTTCACTTTTGGAGTGAAACCATTACCATCCATAGATACTGTATCGATACCGATGTGAATAAGGATTTCAGCACCTTTATCAGTTTTAATACCATAAGCATGACCAGTTTCAAAGGCGATGGAGATTGTACCGTCTGCTGGTGCATAAACTGTGTTATCGCTTGGTTTAATGGCAATACCTTTCCCCATAGCTTCGCTTGAAAATACAGGGTCATTAACATCTTTAAGATCAACAACTTGACCTGCAAGTGGGTTCACAATAACTTCAGCTGTAGTTCCTTCAACAAGGTTACCTGTTGTTGCTTCTTCTGCAAGCTTAGTGGTTTCTTGATTATCTGCTACAGTTGTATCTTCGTCCTCATAACCAAAGAAGTAAGTGAAGGCAAAACCAAGAGCAAATGATACCGCAACCATTAGAAGATATTGTGGCAATTGACCGTTAAGGTAAAGAAGCGTACCAGGAATGATAGTGATACCAAAACCTGTACCGGCAAGACCAAGAAGTGATGCTAACATACCACCGATGGCACCAGCTCCAAGTGATAGGAAGAATGGTTTACGGAAACGTAAGTTAACCCCAAAGATAGCAGGCTCAGTAATACCCAAGAAAGCTGATAGGGCTGCTGGGAAAGCAAGAGCTTTCAATTTAGCATTTTTAGTTTTCACACCTACGGCAACAGTCGCTGCACCTTGAGCTGTCATAGCCGCTGTCATGATAGCGTTAAATGGGTCAGCTTTTGTACTAGCAATCAATTGTGATTCAAGCAAGTTGAAGATATGGTGAACACCTGATACCACAATAACTTGGTGAAGACCACCAATAATCAAACCAGCAAGACCAAATGGCAATGAAAGAATAGCATTTGTTCCAACAAGGATGTAGTTTTCAACAACGTGGAATACTGGTCCAATAACAAATAGACCAAGAATTGACATGATAAAGAGTGTCAAGAAAGGTGTTACCAAAAGATCAAAGACGTCTGGAACCACTTTACGAATCGCTTTTTCAAGCTTAGCTCCTAAAATACCAATGATGAAGGCTGGGAGAACTGATCCTTGAAGACCAACTACAGGAATAAATCCAAAGAAAATAGTTGGTTTGACATCACCACCTGAGGCAACCGCCCAAGCATTAGGAAGTGAACCTGAAATTAACATCATCCCAAGAACAATACCGATAACTGGATTACCACCAAATACGCGGAAAGTTGACCAAACAACTAAGGCTGGTAAAGCGATGAAAGCTGTATCTGTCAAGATTTGTGAATAAACGTTCAAATCTTCAGGCAAGGTAATATTAAATGCTCCAAGTAAGCCACGAAGACCCATAAAGAGACCTGTCGCTACGATAGCTGGAATAATTGGAACAAAGACATCACCGAAAGTACGAATAGCACGTTGGAACCAGTTTCCTTGTTTCGCTGCTTCTGCTTTTTGCTCAGAAGTTGTTGACGTTGGCAAACCAAGTGCGACAACCTCATCATAAATTTTATTAACTGTACCAGTACCAAAAATCAATTGGTATTGACCAGAGTTAAAGAAAGCACCTTGAACTTTCTCAATGTTTTCTGCTTTGTCTTTGTCGATTTTTGCTTCATCAACAACCATGACACGCAGACGAGTTGCACAGTGAGCGACACTGCGTACGTTATCGCGACCACCTAGAGCCTCAATAACCTCTTTTGCAATTTGTGTGTTATCCATTTGCAAAACCCCTTTTTCTTTTTTCTTTGTGAAAGCGTTTCACTTTATTACAAAAACTATTTTATCATGTTTTTAAGATATGTCAAGCGTTTTGCAGAATTTTTTTAAAATCGCTTTCAAAATTTGCTTTTTATAAGGAAAACGTTTACTATATAGATGTACTAAGTTTTTATGAAGAAAGGGAAAAACTATGGATTTATCTAAAGAGACTCGTTACCGTCGCTATGAAGACTGGACAGACGAAGAGATTAAAACTCTAAACGAAAATAAAGCAAAATCACCTTGGTTAAGCAATTACCATATCGAGCCTAAAACTGGACTATTAAATGACCCTAACGGCTTTTCTTACTTCAATGGACAATTCCATCTTTTTTACCAAAACTGGCCTTATGGTCCAGCACACGGTCTAAAACAATGGGTCCATACTGTCTCAGATGACTTGATTCACTTTTCTGAAACAGGAACCAAACTCCTTCCTGATCACCCACATGATAGTCACGGCGCTTACTCAGGATCTGCTTATGAAATAGATGGAAAACTCTTTATCTTCTATACAGGAAATGTTCGTGATGAAAACTGGGTACGTGACCCTCTTCAAGTTGGGGCATTTATGGATAAAAATGGTCAGATTGAAAAGTTTGAAGAAGTTCTTATTCAACAACCTAGCGATGTTACTGAACACTTCCGAGATCCGCAAATTTTTGATCACAAAGGCCAGTTCTATGCTATTGTCGGCGCACAGAGCCTCGACAAAAAAGGCTTTATCAAACTCTATAAAGCGGTGAATAATGACATTAAAAACTGGGAACTTGTCGGTGACCTTGATTTTGGTGGAACAGGGTCTGAGTATATGATTGAATGCCCTAACCTTGTCTTTGTCGATGATAAACCAGTCCTCCTTTACAGCCCTCAAGGGTTGGATAAAGCTGAGTTGGATTACGACAACATCTATCCAAACACCTATAAAATCTGTCAATCGTTTGACACAGAAAAACCTGCTCTAGTTGGAGCATCTAACATTTTAAACCTTGACTTTGGTTTTGAATGCTACGCTACACAAGGATTTAACACCCCAGATGGACGTGCTTTAGCCGTTAGCTGGATTGGACTCCCTGACATTGATTACCCTACTGATCAGTTTGATTACCAAGGTGCTATGAGCTTAGTCAAAGAACTCACTCTTAAAGATGGGAAACTTTATCAATACCCAGTCGAAGCCATCACCTCATTACGTCAAACTGAAGAGGACTTTTCAGAGCGTCAAACTAGCCAAAATACTTACGAACTTGAATTAAACTTTAAAAAAGACAGTAAAACAGAGCTAGTTTTATTTGCCGATGAAAATCATAAAGGACTCCATTTAACAGTTGATACAGCTTCTGGTAAAGTAATCATCGATCGTTCTGAAGCTGGTCAACCATTTGCACTTGAATTTGGCACAACACGTGAATGTAGCATTGAAAACAGTGATACGACTGTTAATATTTTTATTGATAAATCAATCTTTGAAATTTTCATCAACAAGGGAGAAAAAGTATTTACTGGCCGTGTCTTCCCTAACGAAGACCAATCCGGCATCGCTCTAGTTAGCGGTGAAGCTACTGGAAAATACTTTGAATTAAGTTACTAAAATGGTTGCAAAACTTACTGATGTTGCTGAATTAGCAGGTGTTAGCCCTACTACTGTTTCACGTGTTATCAATAATAAAGGATACCTTTCCCAGCAAACTATCCAAAAAGTAAAGGAAGCCATGAAAACACTAGGTTATAAACCCAATAGCCTGGCTCGTGGACTTCAAGGTAAATCCGCTAAATTAATCGGCTTAATCTTTCCCAATATTAGTAATGTCTTTTATGCTGAACTCATTGAACATATGGAAATTGAGTTGTTTAATCACGGTTATAAAACCATCATCTGCAATAGTGAAAAAGACCCTAGTAAAGAAAAAGAATATTTAGAGATGCTTGAAGCCAATCAAGTTGACGGCATTATTTCTGGAAGTCATAATCTTGGTATCGATGATTATGAACGTGTCGAGGCACCCATCATCTCTTTTGACCGTAATCTAGCTCCAAATATTCCAATTGTCTCCTCAGATAACTTTGAAGGTGGAAAGATGGCAGCTCAAACTTTAGAAAAATTAGGTTGCAAAAAAATCGTCATGATTACAGGAAATGATAACTCCAATTCTCCAACTGGACTTCGAAAAGAGGGATTTGAAGCCCTATTACCAACTGCTAAAATTATTCATGTTCCTAGTAATTTTTCTCCTATTCGAAAAGAAATGGAGATTAAACAGGTTCTTCAAAAAGAGCAACCTGACGGCATTTTCCTCTCTGATGACCTAACCGCGCTTTTAACCATTAGAATTGCCAAAGAGATGGGATTATCAATTCCAGATGATTTAAAAGTTATCGGTTATGATGGGACAACATTTATTGAAAATTTCTTTTCAGACTTGACAACGATTAAACAACCTCTCAAAGAGATTGCTTATCTTTGTGTAGAGCTACTTCTTAAAAAAATAAATTTCCCTGAAGAAGAGTTGGAAAAATCTTATATCCTACCTGTCAATCTTATTTCAGGAACAAGTGCATAAAAAAAGTGATTGGATTTCCAATCACTTTTTTTATGACTCATCTTCAATAAACTGACTTAACAAGCCATTGATGAAACGACTTGATGTTTCGTCTGAGTATTTTTTTGCAATTTCAATAGCCTCATTAACAGCCACACGGTCTGGAGTTTCCTCAAAATACTTCATCTCATATAAGCCTAAACGGAGGATCGTTTTATCCGTTAAAGTTAGACGCGATAAGGACCAACCTTGTTTCAAATGCTTTGAAATCAACTCATCCAACTCCGCCTGATGATCAAGTACCCCATTAACCAGATTCAAGATAAAGACTGGCACTTCATGTTCATCACCTTCTTTATCATAAATATAGGTATGATTAGCGGCATCAACAAACTCGCCTCCAAACTCTAGGCTAAAAAGAGCTTGGAAGGCACGCTCACGTAAATCACGTCTGGAATCTATAAAATGTCTAGTCATCTAAGAAATCCTCTTCGAACAACGATTTCATTTCTGGTTTTGGTGTTTTTTCAGGAACAATCCCAACAATATGAACATTAACCATTGATAGACTAACCTCAGCCATATCATAAATAGCTGATTTAACTGCTTTTTGAATCTCAATAGATACCGCAGGCACATTTACACCATACTGGAGATAAACATAGATATCTGCTGATACTTGTCCATCTTCAGCCGTTGTTAAATAAACACCACGTCCAAAAGATTCTTTACTGAAGCTATCTGCTACTTTCTTATTATGAAGTGAGTGAACTCCTTCAACTTTTGTCGCCGCAATTCCTGTAATAACCTCAAGAACACGAGGCGAAATGACAATTTCTCCAATTGTTTCAGTTGTCATAGCTTTTCCTTTCTAGCTGTTGATTAAAAAAGTCAGTTCTCCAATGTGGAAAAGCGCTCTTTTTTCTTAAGCACGTGACACGTAAGTCCCTTCAGCAGTATTGATAATCAATTTTTGTCCTACTTCAATAAAGTCTGGAACGTTGACCACAAGACCTGTTTCAAGCGTTGCTGGCTTACCTGATCCTGTAACAGTAGCTCCTTTGATAGATGGTTGTGTTTCTGTTACTGTCAACTCAACAGTTGTTGGGACAGTCACACCAATCACCTCTGATCCGTAAAACTGAATCTTAACTTCTGAGTTTTCAAGGATAAATTTCAACTCATCTGCAATTGCTGCTACTGGAATTTCATACTGATCATAAGTTTCATTGTTCATGAAGTACGCTGTATCGTCCATTTGATATAGGTACTGAGCTGGAACAGTTTCAATAATAGCTTGCTCAAATTTTTCTTCTGGACGGTAGCTTGTATCAAAAGTTGAACCTGTACGAACATCACGCAATTTCATACGCATGATAGTATTTCCTTTACCTGGTTTATGGTGACTAGCTTCAAGAACACGAATCAATTTTCCATCTGCTGTTTCAAATGTCATACCAGCTTTTAGCTTACTTGCTTCAATCATTATCTATATACCTCTTTATAAAATTATTATCACTTCATTTTATCATATTGCACCTGTATTCTCAAATCTTTTTAAAAAGACTGATCTTCTCCCAAAAGAATCTTTGGGACATCATGTTGAAAATAGGGAACATTTTTCTTTTCTAACAAGGCAATAGCAAAGTCATGTTGACGATAAGCAGTTTTATAGGTGATTTTACACACTCCTGCTTGTAAAAGTGCCTTGGTACAGTTGATACAAGGAAAATGAGTGACATAAATCTCAGTATGATTCGTTGAAATCCCTTCTTTAGCACATTGGATCAAGGCATTCATTTCAGCATGAACCGTGCGAATGCAATGCCCATCTTCCATTTTGTGACCAACTTCATTACAATTTTCAGTAGCTGAAACACCACCATTATAGCCTGTTGCAATGATACGATTATTTTTTACCAAAACGGCACCAACAAAAGCGCGATCACAAGTGGAACGCTTAGAAATCAGCTCTGCATTTGCCATAAAATAATCTTGCCAAGACAAACGTTGCTCTTTTTCCATCACTTACTCCTTAAAGAACAATTAACTCTTTTGGTGCAAGAGTAAGGACCTCACATCCTGTTTCAGTAATTAAAAGATCATCTTCAATACGCACACCATACTTACCATCAAGGTAAATACCTGGCTCATCTGTTAAAACCATCCCTGCTTTTATCGTTTCATCAGAATGACCAAAATAAGGGTACTCATGAATGTCTAATCCAATACCATGCCCAATACCATGTGTAAAATGTGCACCATAGCCAGCATCATTGATGACATCACGTGCGATTCTATCATAATCTCGGTAGCTAACTCCCTCTTTTGCTTGATGAATCAGAGCTTGGTTAGCACGTAAACAAATCTCATAAATCTCACGTTCCTCATCCGTCACATGTCCAATATGAATGGTCCTTGTCATATCACTCACATAATGCTGATAATAGCAACCAAAATCAAGGGTCAAGGTTTCACCAGATTGAATTACCTTATCCGATGCGACGCCATGAGGCATGGCAGAACGTTGCCCCGAGGCAATAATAAACTCAAATGAAGCTCCCTCAGCCCCCAACTGACGCATACGGTGATCTAAAAAGTGATTCACTTCCATCTCTGTCGTTTGATTAGGTTTGATAAAATCCAAAACATCCATAAAAGCCTGATCAGAAATCTGACAAGCGCGACGAATGGTCGCAATCTCACTAGCATCCTTAATCATACGAAGACCTTCAATAAAATTAGCCATACCTTCCAGTTGATAATCTGCAAAAATGGCCTTCAACTCTTGATAATAGGCATAGCTAACTTGCTGATCAAATCCAATACTTTTAAGCCCATCTGCTTTAATCACCTTAGCAATTTCTTCTAAAGGAGAACGAGTTTCTATAATATCAAATCCCGTCACAACACCCTTTGCAATTAAACTATAACGTGAATCTGTTAAAAAAAGACGACGGCTTTTACTAATAAAAACAGTCCCTTCTGTTCCCCAAAAACCTGTTAAATAATAAACATTATTTTGACCAGAAACTACTACACCATCTACCTGAGACTCAGAAAGTTTCGCTTCAAATTTTTTAAGTCTATTTTGCATCCCATTCCTCCAAAGATTTTGTAACTATTATAGCAGAAATAAAGGGAAATACCAATTTATTCCAAGGCTCATCTTTCAGTCAAAACATAATTTTGAACAATCCTTTAGAGCTAAGCCCAAACTATGATTGATAAAGCAAGATGGCTACTAAAAAGAAATCCAATCGGATTTCTTTTTATCTTATATCAACTTGTTTTTTAAATACTGACCTGTATAACTTCCTTTAATCTCTGCCACTTCTTCTGGGGTACCTGTGGCAAGAATTGTTCCACCACCATCTCCCCCTTCTGGACCAAGATCAATCACATGATCTGCAGTTTTAATCACATCCAGATTATGCTCAATCACCAAGACAGTATTTCCATCATCTGCAAATCGCGCCAAGACTTCTAACAAACGAGCAATATCATGCGTATGTAAGCCTGTTGTCGGTTCATCCAAAATGTAAAAGCTCTTGCCTGTTGAACGTTTATGAAGCTCTGAGGCCAACTTCATCCGTTGCGCCTCACCTCCTGATAAGGTCGTTGCTGGTTGGCCTAACGTTACATATCCCAAACCAACATCTTGAATGGTTTGTAGTTTTCTTGCGATTTTGGGAATAGCTGCAAAAAATTCGACCGCATCATTAACCGTCATATCTAAGATTTCTGCAATATTTTTTTCCTTATAGTGAACTTCTAAGGTCTCACTATTATAGCGCGTTCCATGACAAACTTCACAAGGAACATAGACATCTGGTAGAAAATGCATCTCAATTTTAATAATACCATCACCAGAACAAGCTTCACAACGTCCACCTTTAACGTTAAATGAAAAACGGCCTTTTTTGTAACCCCGAATCTTAGCCTCATTGGTCTGAGCAAAAAGATCACGAATGTCGTCAAAGACTCCTGTATAAGTAGCAGGATTAGAACGTGGTGTTCGTCCAATCGGACTTTGATCAATATCAATTAAACGCTCAATCTGCTCAATTCCAGAGATAGATTGATGTTTTCCTGGTTTATCAGCATTGCGATTTAACTTTTGCGCAATCGCTTTTTTCAAAATACCATTAACAAGAGTCGATTTTCCTGATCCCGAAACACCTGTCACTGCGATAAATTTCCCAAGTGGAATCTCAACAGAAATGTTTTTTAGATTATTGGCAGATGCACCTTTTATAGTGATTTTTTGACCATTTCCAGAGCGACGTTCTACAGGAATTGGAATAGCTTTTTTACCAGACAAGTATTGACCTGTGATCGAATAAGGATTGTTCTCAACCTGTTCAGGAGTGCCTGATGCAACAATTTCCCCACCAAAAACACCTGCTTCTGGACCAACATCAATCAGCCAATCCGCTTCTCTCATGGTATCTTCATCATGCTCAACCACAATTAAAGTATTTCCTAAATCACGCATTTTTTTAAGACTAGCAATTAAGCGATCATTGTCACGCTGATGAAGGCCGATAGAAGGCTCATCTAAAACATAAAGGACACCACTTAGGTTTGATCCAATTTGGGTCGCTAACCTAATCCGTTGACTCTCTCCACCAGACAAGGTCCCCGCAGAGCGTGATAAGGTCAAATAGTTTAGACCCACATTATTCAAAAAAGTTAAGCGATCCTTGATTTCTTTTAATATAGGCTTAGCAATAATTTCTTCGTTTCTACCTAAAACTAATTCCTCTAGTAACTGCAGATGCTTTTCGATAGACAAGTCAGACACTTGCCCAATATGAAGACCTTTTTCTCCTCCAACTTTAACAGACAAAGCCTGCTCACTCAAACGATAACCCTTACAAGTTGTACAGGTCAATTCATTCATATAAGTTCGCATTTGTGTGCGAGTATAGTCACTAGACGTCTCGTGGAAACGACGATTGATATTGGTCAGTACCCCCTCAAAAGGAATGTCAATGTCCCTTACGCCACCAAACTCATTTTCATAATGAAAATGAAATTCCTGACCAGCTGAGCCATTCAAAATCAAATCCTTATCCTCATCTGATAAGTCCTCAAAAGGTGTATCCATGTCCACACCAAAATGTTGCATAGCCTGCTCTAACATCTGAGGATAATAATTAGAAGAAATAGGATTCCAAGGTGCTAAAGCACCTTCACGTAGTGTTTTTTTAGCATCTGGAACAACTAGGTCGATATCCACTTCTAATTTAATACCCAAACCATCACAGGTCGCACAAGAACCAAAGGGAGCATTAAAGGAGAATAACCTAGGTTCTAATTCTGGGACAGTAAAGCCACATACTGGACAGGAGTAATGCTCTGAAAAGAGTAGCTCCTGATCATCCATGGTATCAATAACCACATAGCCATCCGCTAAACGAAGGGCAGCTTCAACAGAATCAAACAATCTACTTCTGATGCCGTCCTTGTTGACTAAACGATCAACCACAACTTCGATGGTGTGCATTTTACTCTTAGATAATTCTGGTACCTCAGAGATATCATAAATATCACCATCTACTCGAACACGGACATACCCATCTTTTTGAATTTTTTCAAAAATCGTCTTGTGCTGCCCCTTCTTACGACGAACAATTGGTGCTAAAATCTGCATTCTTGTCCGTTCAGGCAATTCCAACACCTCATCTGTAATTTGCTCTACAGATGAGGCAGAGATTACACCATGACCATTTTTACAATAAGGAGTCCCCACACGAGCATACAAGAGACGAAGATAATCATTAATTTCTGTCGCTGTTCCAACTGTGGAACGTGGATTTTTACTCGTTGTTTTTTGGTCAATAGAAATAGCAGGACTAAGTCCTTCAATCGAATCTACATCTGGCTTTTCCATATTCCCTAAGAACTGTCTGGCATAAGCTGATAAAGACTCCACATAACGGCGTTGCCCTTCTGCATAAATAGTATCAAAAGCTAGACTAGACTTACCAGAACCTGATAAACCTGTCACGACCACCAATTTATCTCGTGGAATCTCAACATCAATATTTTTTAAATTATGGGCTCTTGCACCATGAATCACTAATTTATCTTGCATCGTATTATATTTCTTTCCTCAAATTTTCCTTTCCATTATATCAAATTTATGCTTATCTGATGCCCAAAAATATCTCAAAATATAGTATAATAAAACAGTATGCCTTTGACGAGACTACAAATACCAAACAGGGAGGCTTTAAAATGAAACAAATGTTTCTTTCAACAGCAACAGAATTTAAAGAAATCAATACATTTGAGCCAGGTGCTTGGATTAATCTTGTCAACCCTTCCCAGGAAGAGTCCGTCAAACTAGCCAAAGAGTTCAACATCGATATTACAGATCTTAGAGCACCGCTCGATGCGGAAGAAACTTCCCGTATCTCTGTTGAAGATGATTACACTCTTATCCTCGTGGACGTGCCGACCTATGAAGAGCGCAATAACAAAAGTTATTATGTTACCATCCCCTTAGGGATTATTGTCACAGAAAATGCGGTGATCACAACCTGTCTTGAAGATCTCACCCTATTTGATAATTTCATCAAGAGGCGAATCCGTAATTTCTATACATTTATGAAGACACGGTTTGTTTTTCAACTGCTTTATCGTAACGCCGAGCTCTTTCTAATAGCCCTTCGTTCTATTGACAGACAAAGTGATAAAATTGAAGCACAACTTGAAAGTGCCACACGAAATGAGCAACTCATCGACATGATGGAGCTTGAAAAATCTATTGTCTATCTAAAAGCCTCTCTCAAACTGAACGAACGCATCGTCAAAAAGCTGTCAAGTAATGCGTCCAGTCTTAAAAAATACATCGAAGACGAAGACTTACTTGAAGACACCTTGATTGAAACACAACAGGCCATTGAGATGGCAGGTATTTATGAAAACGTCCTCAATGCCATGACTGAGACATCAGCCTCTATCATCTCCAACAACCAAAATACCATCATGAAAACCTTAGCTTTGGTTACAATGACATTAGATATTCCAACCGTTATCTTCTCTGCCTACGGCATGAACTTTAAAAACAATACCATGCCCTTAAACGGTCTAGATAACGCCTTTTGGTATGTTGTTGCTATTGCTGCTACTCTTAGTTCCTGTATGGTCCTCTACTTTATCAGAAAAAAATGGTTTTAACCTCATCAAAAATAAGGAAAATAATACAATATGGAAAACTTAACAAAGAAAAATCAAGAATTTATTCACATTGCCAAAAACCAACTTCATAAAGACGGAAAGTCAACAGAAGAAATCCAAGCTATTATAGATGATATTATGCCTAATATCTTAGAACAGCAAAATAAAGGTATCCCTGCCCGAACATTTTTAGGTGCCCCAACTGCTTGGGCAGCAACTTTCACACAACAAGAGACAACAACACAAAGTACAACAGAACCCAAAAACACTAAACCGCTCTTTATGTGGACCGACAGTGCCTTATTTTTCCTAGGTCTTGTCTCTCTTATCCAAGGTTTTCTAGCTTTAACCAATAGCAACCAAATCCCATATGGCATCTTCACTCTCCTTGCAACTGGACTAGCAGGAGGTGGGGTAATGTATCTAACTTACCATTTCTTTTATCGACACCTTGGTAAAGAGCGTTCACAACGTCCAAACTTTTGGAAAAACCTTGGACTTCTAACTCTCTCTTTTGCTGGATGGGTGCTCCTTGTCTCATTAGTCAGCTTACTCCCTACCCAGTTTAATCCTCAATTACCTGCCTTATTGATGGTTGTATTAGGAGCTGCCGCTTTTGCAGGACGTTACTTCTTTAAAAAGCATTTTAATGTCCAAAGTTCTTTCACTGTAGAAAGATAAACTATAAGATCGATATTTTCAAAAAAAGCAGTCAGTCTATTGCTAGGTTAAAATCCTGTAAATAGACTGACTGTTTTACTATGCAAAAATGTATTTGTAACTCATACATACTTTAGAAAAAGGCTCTTTGTCAACTGTAGTGGGTAGATGAAAAGCTAACACCTAGAGAGGACGAAATTCGTTC
Organism: Streptococcus porcorum; assembly: GCF_053203725.1. Classification (NCBI taxonomy): domain Bacteria; kingdom Bacillati; phylum Bacillota; class Bacilli; order Lactobacillales; family Streptococcaceae; genus Streptococcus; species Streptococcus porcorum. The sequence continues at coordinate 20,748 of NZ_JBRUDG010000032.1, forward strand.
TCTCTTTCTTTATGTTCAAGGCAATCAAAATCCGTTTTTTAAAGTTTTCAAAGTTCCTG
>NZ_JBRUDG010000033.1:0-20652 GCF_053203725.1 Streptococcus porcorum
TTTCAGGAACTTTGAAAACTTTAAAAAACGGATTTTGATTGCCTTGAACATAAAGAAAGAGAGAACGAATTTCGTCCTCTCTAGGTGTTAGCTTTTCATCTACCCACTACAGTTGACAAAGAGCCTAGCTTTTTTATCTATCCACTACAGTTGACAAAGAGCCAAATAAAAAAGCACCTAGAACATAGCTCTAGAGTGCTTTTCTCCTTGGGCTTTTGCCCATTTAACTCAATAAGAGATTATTTTTTAAGGTTGTAGAATGATTTGATACCTTTGTATTCTGCAACTTCACCAAGTTGATCTTCGATACGAAGCAATTGGTTGTATTTAGCGATACGGTCTGTACGTGACAATGAACCTGTCTTGATTTGACCAGCGTTAGTTGCAACTGCGATGTCAGCGATTGTTGAATCTTCAGTTTCACCTGAACGGTGTGATACAACTGCAGTGTAACCAGCTTCTTTAGCCATTTCGATAGCTTCAAATGTTTCAGTAAGAGTACCGATTTGGTTAACTTTGATAAGGATTGAGTTAGCTGCACCTTCTTTGATACCTTTAGCTAGGTATTCAGTGTTTGTAACGAAGAAGTCGTCACCAACCAATTGAACACGTCCACCAAGACGCTCAGTAAGTGCTTTCCATCCATCCCAGTCGTTTTCATCCATACCGTCTTCGATAGTGATGATTGGGTATTTGTTAACCAACTCTTCAAGGTAGTCGATTTGTTCTGCTGAAGTACGAACAGCTGCACCTTCACCTTCGAATTTAGTGTAGTCATATACACCACGCTCTTTGTCGTAGAATTCTGATGATGCACAGTCGAAACCGATCATGATTCCGTTTTCACCAGCTTCGTAACCAGCAGCTTCGATAGCTTTAAGGATAGTTTCTACACCATCTTCAGTTCCTTCGAATTTAGGAGCGAAGCCACCTTCGTCACCAACAGCTGTAACAAGTCCGCGTTCTTTAAGGATTTTCTTAAGAGCATGGAATACTTCAGCACCCCAACGAAGACCTTCTTTGAAAGTAGGTGCACCAACAGGCATGATCATGAACTCTTGGAATGCGATTGGAGCATCTGAGTGTGACCCACCGTTGATGATGTTCATCATTGGTGTTGGAAGAACTTTAGTGTTGAAACCACCAAGGTAGCTGTAAAGTGGTACTTCAAGGTAGTCAGCAGCAGCACGAGCTACAGCGATAGACACACCAAGAATAGCGTTAGCACCAAGTTTACCTTTGTTTGGAGTACCGTCAAGAGCGATCATAGCACGGTCGATAGCTTGTTGGTCGCGTACATCGTAACCGATAAGCGCTTCTGCAATAACGTTGTTTACGTTGTCAACAGCTTTTTGAGTACCAAGTCCAAGGTAACGAGACTTGTCTCCATCACGAAGTTCAACTGCTTCGTGCTCACCAGTAGAAGCTCCTGAAGGAACCATACCACGTCCGAAAGCACCTGATTCAGTATAAACTTCTACTTCAAGTGTTGGGTTACCGCGTGAGTCTAGGACTTCGCGAGCGTAAACATCAGTAATAATTGACATTATAATACTCTCCTTATGAGTTAAATATTTTACACTGCTATGATACCACAATCTCAACTGATTATCAAATAAAAGTGACATTTTTTCAAAATTTCTATGGAGTTTTTAATATTTGTTCAGCTTAAAAATAACATTAGTAGCCCAATAAATCAAAAACTGATATAATGACTGTATTCCATTTTTTACTGAGGTGAGTTATGTCTAATTTAGAGGATCGTTTATTAAATTCATCCACAGGAGAGCATCGACTCCATCCTGATGAGCAAAGAAGATATCTAGGGACCTATGCAGAACGCGTCGCTCTTACCATTTTGGTGGAAGATGCTCGAAATGAACAGGTTACTCAACATTTCCCATCAATTCTAGAAGAACTTAATCATCACTACCAACCCCTAAAAGTCAAAATTTCTCCCACTCTTTCAGATCGCCTACAACTTGTCTATATGAAGACGTCCAAAAATTTAGGCATTCCTTCCTGTATCGTGGAAGAACTTAAAAGTCAGACTCCTTTTGGCATTATAGTTTTCTCTGATCATCCGATTAATGTCGAAAAACAGGATATCCACGAACGATATCCTGAATTATTTGAATCACCAATAAAAACAAATGATGAAAAAATTCCTTTTTGGAAGAAATTATTCCATTAAATTCTTTCCCCAGTTTCAAAAGCTGGGTTTTTTGCTGCTATTTTTAATAGTTGTGCTATATTTTGCGCAGTATATTCAAGATTCGCTTTAGCACTTAAAAAAGTGTGTTCTGGGCTATCAATTTTGGAAATAATGGAAAAGGCTGCACGAATATTCTCAAATGGAAATTCTGGTAAATCATCCGATAACGAACCACATATGGCAATGATGGGAATAGATTTAGGAGTCTGCCTTGCTACCCCAATAGGTGCTTTCCCTGACAAACTCTGCTGATCTAGTCTTCCTTCTCCAACAATAACTAAATCGGCACCTCTTACCAATCTGTCGTAGTCGAGAAGCTCTAAAACTTCATCTATTCCAGACACCAGTTCTCCTTGAAGAAAGGTCACTAAACCTGCTGCCATCCCTCCACCTGCACCTGATCCACTTAAGGTAAAAACTTGAGGATTAACCAATTGATAAAACTGCTTCAAGGCAGAGTCAACGACCGTTATTTTCTCTATAGGTAAGCCCTTTTGTGGTCCAAAAACCTGACTAGCTCCTCGTGGTCCTACTAATGGATTGGACACATCCGTTAAGACCTTTATCTTGATCCCAGATAAGTCTGGACATTGAGGTGTCTTTTCAAAATGAGCAACCCTACTTAAATTTTTTCCTAAAGGTTCTAACAACTCTCCTTTTTGATCATAAAATCGATAGCCCATCCCATGTGCCAGTCCTATCCCTCCATCAATTGTAGAGGTTCCACCTACACCAATAACAATCTCCTTAAATCCTTTTTGAATGAGATCATTCACTAACTCTCCCACTCCTACATTGGTAATGGTTAAAGGATCCCTTTTTTCATTAGGAATCAAAGCCAAACCCGTAATATCGGCTACCTCAAAGAAGGCCGTCTTATCCCGATAGACATAGGAAACCTCTTTTAATAGGCCAAAAGGTCCTGTCACCGTAGTATGAGAACGTTTTAGCTGAAGAGCTACACTAAGAGAAGAAATAGTCCCCTCGCCACCATCACCCACCGGTAATAAGTGATACTCTGCCTGTGGAAAAACTTTTTCAAACCCTAATTTTATGGCTTTAGCCACTTCTTCTGCAGAAAGACTTTCTTTAAATGAGTCTGGTACAATCATAATTTTCATCGTCCATCCCCCTTCCTTATAAGCTAAATCTATTATACTATTTTGATGCTATGATGTCTTTTTATAAAAAAGATGAAGCAGGCTATAGCCAGACTTCATCTCTTTTAAAATAACTCTCTTTTTTTAACGCGACTTTTCTCTATCTGCTCTGCTTGAGCTAATGCTTCTTTATAAACGGCTGGAGTCACAAAACCTCGATCAATAATAGCCTTTTCTAGCAAATAATCCACCAAGGCTACACTACTTGTTTTCAAATGATGGTAGTGTTTTAAAGACCCATCCTTAAACTTATAAAGCTCAGTGACATCAAGCTGATCTTTGGTCAACCAAGACTCTAATCGGGTCTGCTCCGACGGCTCAAATACCTCTAGACACTCTGTCAAAGTCTTTAAACGCTCTTCTAAAATCCGAACCTCATCTGCTTGTAATAAAATAGTGTAATAAACACCTTCAACACTATCTGTGGCTTCTTGCTCTAAGTAATGTTCTTCATCAGTAATAGCCAAGACACCATCAGCATGAAGACCGAATCTTTCCTCTGATGTCACATCATAAGCACCATAACGATAAACTTTTCCTTTATAACCTATATCAACGACAGGCAAACCTCCAAGAAGCGTTCTTTTTATCTCTGGGAAATAAAGACTCACCTCTACTTTATCCCACTGGCTCGTTTCTGATGTCATAATATGGCTTGTTTTTCCCACTAAAAAAAGATTGATTAAAGCCAGTAATTTTTCTGGAATATAAATAGACCAAGCTAAAGGGAGAGCTACTCGCCAACGTCCCTTAAATTTTCTATTCGGTAAACTGCTTAAATGGTGAACACCATCATATAAATTCATGATTCCAAGAAAAACAGCATAAAGCCCAATAATCAATATTTGAATAGAGGCTCGCTTATCTGAAAAAAGAAAGGCCGAAATTGCAAAAAGCGAGGATAAACCACCATCTACTGCATAACGAATTTGAGGAGCGCTTCCTTCTCTTATCTCTTTAAAAAAGAGCACAAGATGTGTCGCTCCTACAAAACTAGCGTAACTTCCTAGAGATAGGGCTAGATTTTGTGAAGTAACTCCTCCATTCCAAATTAAAATCAACAAAAACAGGGTGAAGATTGTTTTAGTAAAGGATAAAAAAAGTGTCTCCATCTTATCAAGTCGCGACCAAAATTGGCTTAACAAGTTATAAGTGGCTGAAAGAAAAGAAATAAATAAAAATAAGCTAACCAACCACATGGGTGTCAGGCCTTGAAAGAGAATTAATAGGACGCCTACAATAAGAAAAGCTAGTCCTTCTAGAACCAACTTTTGAGACGATAGCTTAAGATGAGAAAAACGATTCATAACAACTCCTTGAAACTAACTCCTTCTAGTTTAGTTGATTTTTTTGAAAATAACAAGTCAGAAATAAGATTTTTTATTAGAAAATATTTTTTGTTACAACCTTGCTATTTTCGAAAGCGAGTTGTAAGATTTTGTCACTAAAACGTTTCATCAGTAATTTGTAATTTCTTTACGATCTTGAGTTTTAGAAGTCTTACCTTGACGTGAAACAAGGACGGCTTCAACTTCTTCCAAGGACACTTCGGTTTCAACTAATAATACTGCAAGATGATACAACAAATCTGCTGTTTCGTTGGCGATTTCTAATTTATCTGTATTTTTACTAGCGACAACGACCTCTGTTGCCTCCTCACCAACTTTTTTTAAAATCTTATCTAATCCTTTATCAAACAAATAATTCGTATAAGAGCCTTCTTTAGGGGCTTTTTTTCGTTGCTGAGCTTCTTGATATAATTTTTCTAACATACACACTCCTATAAAATCTCTTCAAAAAAACAACTATAAGCACCTGTATGACAGGCTGCACCTTCTTGCTGTACGGCAATCAAAAGGGTATCTCGGTCACAATCTGTCTTAATTGATTTAACATATTGATAGTGCCCACTGGTTGCCCCTTTATGCCAAATTTCTTGTCGGCTTCGACTCCAATAATGCATTTGTTTGGTTTTTAAAGTTAAAGCAAAGCTTTCCTCATTCATGTAAGCCAACATCAGAACTTGTCCTGTTAGATGATCTGTTACAATAACTGGTATCAAGCCTGCTTGCTTTTTAAAATCTAACTGCACACTCATTGACGCACCTCGATTCCTTTTTTCTGCATAGCAGCCTTGGTTTCTGCAACAGATACCTCACCAAAATGAAAGATAGAGGCGGCTAAAGCACCTGTAACAGAAGTTTTTTCAAATACCTCAACCATATGCTCTTGATTTCCTGCTCCTCCTGAGGCAATAATGGGAACATTGACCACTTCAGCAACGGCATTTAACATCTCAAGATCAAAACCAGCCTTTGTACCATCTCGATCCATACTGGTCAATAAAATCTCTCCTGCTCCTAGATTCACAACTGTTTTAGCCCAGCTAATTAAATCAAGTCCTGTATCTTTTCTACCACCTGCCACATAAACATGCCAACTACCGTCTTCTTCTTTTCTCGCATCAATTGCCACTACGACACACTGATTGCCAAATTTTTCAGAGCAGGCTTTGATTAAATTAGGATTAGCCACTGCAGAAGAATTGATGGCTACCTTATCGGCGCCTGCTTTTAACATTTTATTCATATCCTCTACTGAGCGAATACCTCCGCCTACTGTGAAAGGAATAAAAACTTGGTCTGCCACGCGCTTCACCATATCAACTGTTGTCTCACGATCCTCATGTGTGGCGGTAATGTCAAGAAAAACTAGCTCATCACATCCTGCCTCATAATAAGCTTTAGCTGCATCGACAGGGTCTCCCACATCTGTCAAATTGACAAAATTAACCCCCTTAACCACGCGACCATCTTTAACATCTAAACACGGGATGATGCGTTTTTTCAGCATAGGCTACCCTCCAAAATCTTTTAACTCTGACAAATTGATATTGCCATTATAATAGGCCTTACCAACAATAGTGCCTGAAACACCAATAGTCTCTAATCTCTCTAAATCACTAATAGCATGAATCCCACCAGAAGCAATCACTTGAGTTTTTGTTAAACTAGAGACCAACTTTTCATAATGTTCAAAGTTGGGACCTAAAAGCGTGCCATCTCGATCCACATCTGTATAGACAATTAATGCCACACCTTTTTCTTCCATGGCTTTAGCAAGACTAAGATAATCAACATCTGAAGTTTCTAGCCAACCTTCTGTCGCTACCATACCAGATTTAGCATCAATCCCAACAACAATTTTATCTGGACCAAACTCCTTGAGAGCAGCCGTCACAAAGTCTGGATCTTTCACCGCCATAGAACCAATAATCACACGGTCAATCCCAACAGAAAGGTAATCGGCAATCTGCTCCAAGCTACGAATTCCTCCACCAACTTCAATTCCAAGACCAGTTTTTTCTTTAATGCTGGCAATCAGATTACGATTGGTTGCACGCCCATCCAGTGCCCCATCTAAATCAACCACATGAATAAAGTCAATTCCTGCCTCAGAAAAAATCTTAGCTTGCTCTAAAACATCTGGATTCACCACTGTCTCTTTCTGAAAATCTCCCTTAAATAAACGAACTGCACGTCCATCACGAATATCAATTGCTGGTAAAATCTGCATTTATTCACCTCACTAGCCTCTATGGGCCTCTTCATTTATTCTCTGTATCTGATTGGCATAAATCCACAAATCGTTTCATCATATCCAAACCTATTTGACCTGATTTTTCTGGATGAAATTGGACCCCAAAGACTTTATCCTTATGAATCATAGCTGGTACAGGAAAACTATATTCTGCCACGACATCACAATAATCTTTTGGCGTATCTGTATAATAGGAATGAACAAAATAAACCGCTTGCCCCTCTACTCTCTGGGTTAGAGGAGTGTCTTTTCTTACTCTAAGGTCATTCCATCCCATATGCGGGATGGGGTAATTTTTTCTTGCCTTCATCGGACGACAAACTCCTGGAATGAAACCAAAACCTTTAGTTTCACCATGTTCCAATCCCTCATCTAGTAACAGTTGCATCCCTAGACAAATCCCCAAAAGTGGCTTTCCTTGAGCAACAGCTTCTTTAATAACAGAAACAAGGCCTCTTTTTTCCAATTCTGCCATAGCTGTCGGAAAAGCCCCTACTCCTGGTAGAATCAAGCCTGACGCTGATGCGATTTTATCCTTATCACTAGACAGCTCAGCCTTAGCCCCAAGATTTTTCAAGGCACGCAGAACATTTGCTGTATTGCCAGCATCATAATCAATCACAATAATCATCGTCTACTCCTTTATATGTTATAACATTCCTTTAGTTGAGTTGACGCCTTTAATATCTGGATTTATTGTCACTGCTTCACGCAAGGCACGTCCTGTTGCTTTAAATAAACTCTCTGCCTTATGATGACTATTTTTGCCATGTAAAATTTTAAGATGAAGGTTCATTTGAACATTAAAGGCGAAAGCTTGGAAAAATTCTTCTACCAATTCCGTGTCAAACTCACCAAGTTTAGGATTAGCAAAATCTGCATCAAATACGAGATAAGAGCGACCTGATAAATCTAGACTAGCCATACCGAGTGTTTCATCCATTGGAACAAAGGCTGTTCCATAACGATTGATACCTGCCTTATCACCAAGTGCTTCTCTGAGCGCTTGACCCAAAACAATTCCAACATCTTCCACAGTATGATGGCTATCCACCCACAAGTCCCCGTCTGCCTTAACAACCAGAGAAATTCGACTATGGCGAGCAAAAAGGGTCAACATATGGTCAAAAAAACCTACACCTGTTTGAATATCAACAGGCTCTTGGACATCTAAGTTCAGACTTAATTTAATTTTTGTTTCAAAAGTATTTCGTTCAATTGTTGCTTGTCTCATTTTTTTACCTCATCTAAAATCCTGATCACTTGATAAAGATCTGGCTCATTAATGTGATAGGGAGCTTCTTTTCGTACAACCTCTTTGGCACAAAAAGCTATCCCAATACCAGCTTGATGAATCATAGGAAGGTCATTGGCTCCATCTCCCATTGCGATAGTATCTGATAAATCCAAGTGATTTTCCTTGGCCCAATTGATCAAACTATCTTTTTTGACCTCCTTAGTCACAATTTCACCTAGTGTACGACCAGTTAGATAGCCATCTTTAACCTCTAGACGATTCGCCTTAACATAATCAAGACCTAACTGCTCAGCCAATCTATCCACTGTTTCATGAAATCCACCTGATACGACACCTACTTTATAGCCTCTTTGATGAAGTTCTTCAACAAGTTCTTTCGCTCCTTGGTTAAAGTGAATACGGGTCAAAACTTTCTCAAAAATAGAATCAGGCAACCCCTTTAAAAGTGCTACACGTTCATCAAGAGCAGTTTTAAAATCTAACTCTCCCTTCATAGCACGTTCAGTAATATCAGCTATTTTTTCGCCTAAGCCTACTTCTTCCCCTAATAAATCAATCACTTCCTCTTTGATGAGTGTTGAATCTACATCCATCAGTAGTAGTCCCTTAATTTTTGTCATTTCTCACCTCAATAGCTCTAGCATGAGCTTGCAACCCTTCTGCATAAGCTAGGCTTGTAATATCGTTTTCTGCTTTCAATACAGCTTCTTGACTGTATTGTGTGTATTGAATCCGTTTCACAAAATCGTGAACACCAAGAGCTGACGAGAATCTTGCTGTTGCTGTTGTTGGCAAGACATGGTTAGCTCCAGCGTAGTAATCGCCAATCGGTTCACTTGTAAAGTGCCCTAAAAAGATAGAGCCTGCATTTTCAATTTGATCAAGATAGTCGTAGGCGTCATCCATAGCAATCTCTAAATGCTCTGGTGCAATCTGATTCATTAATTCAAACATATCTTGTCGATTCTCTGTTACAATTAAACGTCCATTGTTCTCAATAGAAGGACGTGCAATGGCTTCTCTTGGTAAGGTTTGAAGTTGCTTTTCTAACTCTAGTTCCACTTCCTGAGCTAATCGTTCTGAATTGGTCACTAAAATCGCGCGTGCTAAAACATCATGCTCTGCTTGAGAGAGTAAGTCAGCAGCGACGTAAACAGGATTAGCTGAGTCATCTGCAATGACCCCAATTTCAGAAGGGCCTGCAATCATATCAATTCCAACAAGACCATAAACCAGTTTTTTAGCTGTTGCAACATAAATATTTCCAGGACCTGTAATCTTATCCACTTTAGGAATCGTTTCGGTACCATAAGCTAAGGCTGCAATCCCTTGAGCTCCCCCAACCTGATAGATTTTATCAACTCCAGCAAGTCTTGCAGCGACTAAGATAGCTGGCACAAACTTCTCCTGCGGTGGAGTTATCATAATAATTTCCTTGACCCCTGCAATTTTAGCTGGGATAACATTCATCAAAACAGATGAAGGATAAGCAGCTGTCCCGCCTGGAACATAGACACCAACACGTTGGATAGGACGAATCAACTGCCCTCGAATCACTCCCTGACTAGGAGAATCTTCAAAACCTGTTTCTAATTGCTGTCTGTGGTAACTTTCGATATTAGTCTTAGCATTTTTTAAAGCCTCCAACACTTCTGGTGCTATCTCTAAAAATGCTTGTTCAATTAATTGTTCAGAGACTTCTAATTTTTTTGGAACAAGTTGATCAAATTGCTTGGAAAAGTCAAACAGGGCTTGATCTCCACGATTTTTAACCTCTTCTAAAATCGTCAATACTGCCTCTTCAACGTTAGCGTTTTGCTGACTTAAAACTAATTGTTCTTGATATAACTGTTTTGAAATCTCTTCAACAGACCCATTTAATCGCTTCATTTGAAGTCCTCCTCTTGATTTCCTACAATCGTTTCGATTTTTTGAATAAAAGAAATAATAGCTGGATTATTTTTTAGTGCTGCTTTATTCACAATCATACGAGTTGAAATACGACAAATATCCTCAAAAACCTCTAAACCATTGGCCACTAAAGTATTACCTGTTTCGACAATATCAACAATGGCATCTGCCAATCCTAAAACTGGCGTAATCTCAACAGACCCCTGAATAGAGATGATCTCAACATCCTCTCCTTTTTGATTAAAATGCTGTCGTGCCACCGTAGGGTATTTGGTTGCAATGCGTTTTCGCTTATGGTCATTAGGATTATAGCTTGGAATGGATGCCACTGAGAATTTACACAAGCCAAAATTAAGATCTAACATCTCAAGATAACCTGTGGGGTGTTCAATCAAAACATCCTTACCAACAACACCAATGTCAGCGACACCGTGACGAACATAAGTTGTCACATCAGGTGCTTTAACCAATAAAAATCTAAAAGAGCGATCAGGACTTTCAAACATTAAATTTCGTCCCTTATTCGACATAAAACTCATGTCAAATCCTGCTTTTTCAAAAAGTTTAACCGTATCTTTTTCAATTCGCCCCTTGGTAAGAGCAATCGTAATAGGTTTTGTCATAGATCTCCCTTCTCAAATACAATTTGGTCCTTAATGGCTTGGTAGACAGAATCAATATCAATTGCCCAACCTACTGCTGTCAGTTCTGTCGTTCCAAAACGCTCAAACAATTTATCGTAAACTCCACCTGACACAAAATGATCGGGAACCTTTTCACCAAATACCTTAAACATCAATCCTGTATAATAAGGCATATTAGGGATTTGTGCTAAATCAAGAGAAGGAGAAACCAAATCTTGACCAAGACTCTCTAAGTAGCTTTCGATTTCATCCAAGGCATCTAAAATCTGTTGATTTTGAGTAAGGCTTTTAGCACGAGCTAAAACAGTCTGACTATTGCCAAAAAGATAAGGTAATTCTTTTAAGAGTGCATCAAACTGACTGGGGTGGGTTTGAGTAAACATATTGAGTTTGGTAATATTTTTCTCTTTAATACTCTCCTTGAGTGTTTGTAACTCTGATTCAGTCAGCTGTAAGCCATCAAAAATAGTCTGTAAAATACTAGCATGCGAAAATTCAAATTGATAAGCAAGAACATGGCTAGCTTCTAAGGATAACTTTGCCATACGAATAGCTTCTAACAATGCTTGTTTCTGAGGATAGCCTACAATTTCAACACCTGCTTGTGTGTGCTCGTTAGTCAACCCTCTCATCTCTTCATGGTAGTTAAAAACCTTACCAGAATAAGAAAACTTAATAGGTGTTTCAACACGTGTTGAGGCAATGACACGTCCAATTTGACTAGTGATATCTGGTCTTAAAGCTAAGAGTTCTCCTGTCCTATCAAAAAGATGGTAATGTTCAGTGGTGACTGTATCTGAAAAAACTTGATAATGCTCTAAAGTCGGTGTTTCAATACGATAAAAACCATGTTCTATCAATAAATCACTGATTTTTCTTTCAATTTGATACATCACTTTAGCTCGCTTAAACAGCTTATCATGCATCCCTAAAGGTAAAGTATTTTTTTTCATTTCTCTGCCTCCTTGATAACAGATAAAACTTGTTTCATTTCATCTTCTTGACCAATAGATATCCTCAAATAGTCCTTAATACGCTCTACTTTTGGAAAATAGCGGACATAAATTTTTTCTTGTTCTAAGATTGAAAAAAGCTTAGCAGCAGATGTCTTCTTTGGTTTTACTAAGATAAAATTAGTTAAACTCGGTAAAACATCAAACCCTATATTTATTAACTCATGACTAAACCAATCTCGTGTTGCACAAATTTTAGAAATAGTCTTCTCATAATAAGACCAATCCTTGACAGCTTCAGTAGCTAACTTTTCAGCTATGGCATCTACATTATAAGGATTAATAGCATTTCTAACAGCGTCTATTACCCCAATTAATTCTGGACTTCCAATTCCATAACCCACTCGTAATCCTGCTAAAGCCGCATCTTTGGAAAACGTTCTTGTGATAAAAAGATTGGAATAAGTCTCTAACAAAGGAATGGCAGATTGACCACCAAAATTAATATAAGCTTCATCAACAATCACAACAATATCAGGATTGGTTTGTAAAATTTTTTCAATTTCAGACAATGGTTTATATATCCCCGTTGGTGCATTAGGATTGGTTAGAATAATCCCACCTATCCTACCACGATAATCGGATGAATCAATTTCAAAACCTTCTGTTAGTGGGATTTCTTTAAAAGGAATTTGATATAAATCAGCCCACACCTTATAAAAACCATAAGTTAAGTCTGGAAAAAGAACAGGATCATTGGAATTAAAAAAACTTAGAAAGGCCATGGATAAAATATCATCACTTCCATTACCTATAATCAATTGTCTAGGAGAAACACCTAATTGACTAGCTAAAGCATCTTTTAAATCAGCTTGATCTAGACTAGAGTAACGGCGAAGATCTTCCCCAGTAAAAGTAGATAAAGCTTTTAGGACTTTAGGGCTGGGAGCATAAGCATTTTCATTCGTATTGAGTTTTATCATTTGCTGTTGTTTAGGCTGGCTACCTGCCACATAGGGTTCAATTTGACGTAATCCTTTCATACTTTCTCCTTTTCTGATTAGACTTTAATTTAACAAGATACAAAAAACGCCCTTGTTTTCACAAGGACGTTGACACGTGGTTCCACCTTTTTTCAACAGTCTGTCGCCAGAACTGTTCTCAAAGAGTCATTGACTCTATCCGTAACGTGGACCAAACGTCGAGCACTACTGTAATGTCTTAGTTCGCACCCGCACTCAAGAATGTGTCGTCTAGACTTTGTGTACTTTCTCAGCTTGCAGCACTCTCTGTCAATTTTTCTAGACTTTTTCTCTCATCGATTTAGTTTTTATCTATTTTACAAGAATATTCAGAATATTGCAAGTAAAAGTCATAAAAAAATCGAACTAAATCAATATTTAGTTCGATGATTGTGATTAAAAACGAATATTTTCACGAGTTTTTTCGTAAGATTTTACAAAACGTTCTGTTACTCCCGGCTCAACTACTTCTAATGCATGAGAAATCGTATCAAATGAAGCTTGGTAATCAAAGTCTCTTTCAAAGAGTTGCAAGGCTTCAAGGAAAGCCGCCTGAACATTTGGCTCAAAACTACGATAGCGGTTGGAGTATTGTAATAATTGCTCTGTTAATGTCGCATTTTGAATAATCTCGTAAGTTGTCATTTCAAGATTATCAATCGCTGATGTAGAAACCTCTGTCATTCGCTCAACAGTATCTATGTTAATTCTTGTATGGTTCAATTCTTCGATCAGATTTTCTAGGTGATGACTAGTATTAAAGAAGAGGTTCAAGAAATCCTGAGGAATACCAGGTAGGTTGCGTTTTTCCATAAAACGCTTGATGGAATGTAATTTATTCACAAAAATATCCACTTTTTGTCTTGAACGATCTTCATTTTTTTCAATTTCCTTAAGGGCAGACACCACATCCAGTTGCCCTTCCTCAATTGTTTTTAAGTCCTCAAGAGTAGATTCAAATATTTTTTCCAAGTCTGAGAAAGGCTTTTCAGGAACTTGAAGATGGTTAATTTGTTCCAAGGTCGTTTCTTCCATCTCTATTAACTGTCCCTCAAAAGCATCAACTATCGAACTTTGTTTTTCATTGATGACATAACGTTCAGATAGACGTTCTAACTCAGCAAGCAATTGTTTGTTGTTTTCTCGTGTATGCGCCAAATAATCTGGAATAATGCGACTAGATTTTACTACCTTCTGGTGTGCAGCAATCTCATCTTCAAACAAGCGATAAAGAGCGTCAATTTTTTGTTGAATGAGTTCGTTTTCTTCTGCAGCACGATCCAACTCCAGGGTCACTAACTCTTCAGAATTATCACGAATAGATTGTCTAATTTCTTGGAATCGTGTTTCAATATTTTCTTCAGAAAATTGATAATTTTCCTCAATCAGACGGCGATAACCACTTTCTAAATCATCTAATTGATCAGGAAAATCATCTTCTAGCTTTGTTACGATTGCAGGAATTTTTTCTGTGATTTGCCCTAAAGCAATCGTATGTTCTTCAGCACGATCTAAAATCTCAGCTGCTTCAACGGGATCTCCTGAAGTATTTAGGGTAACAAATTGGGTGAACTCGGCTTCGATATTTTTCAAGTGTTTGTCAATCTCAGGCTTAGTTGTTCCGTAATTATCTTCATTTTCAGAAATGCCGTTTTGCAAGGTTTCATAAAGATCTAAGGCATGTTTGACACGTGCACTATTTTTCTCTTCCTGTTCTTTTAAGACACCTAGTGCTTCGCGAATAGATTTGATATCTTCTTCTACGATGTTTAGTTGACTCTCCACAGTAGCAATTTCATGTCTTGCACGCACAAAATTAAAGGTATCATTTAAATTTTCAGCTGTAAAAATATGATGGTCGATATCAGGAAAAGTATTTTCAGATAGGTCCATCCATTTCTGATTCCACTCGCGAAAGTTAGTTTGACTTTGACCAACTAAGTGAAGGGACTCAATTTCATCTATCTCATCTTTCACTGGTAGAGCAACTAACTCATTCTTTCGTTCTTCTAATTTTTCAATAGTAGAATCATTTCGTTTTCTTATGATAATACCGACAATGTAAGCCAAAATAATCAAAACAACTATGGCTACAATCAGCAATACGATTCCGCTTGGCATGTTTATCTCCTTGGTTTAAATAAAATCTGTGTTTCCTTTGATTATAACATACTTACTCTCAATGTGTACAGATTTTCTAAATATAGTATTAGATGTCTAATGTACTATAAACAGCATTTTCTTCGATAAACTCTCGACGAGGTTCAACTTTATCCCCCATCAGCATATCAAAAATTTTATCTGCCTCTGCAGCATCATCAACCGTTACTCTAGCCATCAAACGATTCTCTGGGTTCATTGTTGTTTCCCATAATTGATGATCATCCATCTCTCCCAAACCTTTATACCGTTGAATAGTTGGACGTGACCTTCCTGCACTAAATCGCTCCATTGCATCTTTTAATCGTTCCTCTTGATCTTGTCCTGGTTGGATGTATTCTTTGATTTCACTTCCAACTTTGACACCGTAAATCGGTGGTTGAGCAATATAGACATAACCAGCTTCTAAAACAGGTCTCATAAATCGATAGATAAGGGTTAACAAAAGGGTCCTGATATGCGCCCCATCAACATCTGCATCTGTCATAATGACTAGCTTTTGATAACGTGCCTTAGTCACATCAAAGTCTGCCCCAAAACCAGTTCCCATAGCAGTAAACAAGCTACGAATCTCTTCATTGGCAAGAATTTTATCCATAGTCGCTTTTTCCACGTTTAGAATTTTTCCTCGAATCGGTAGGATAGCTTGAAACTCTCTGTTACGACCCGATTTAGCTGATCCTCCTGCTGAATCTCCTTCGACAATAAATAATTCATTTTGAGTGGGATCATTTGAAGAACAATCTGCCAATTTACCTGGTAGATTTGAAATCTCTAGCCCTGATTTTTTACGTGTCACTTCTCTAGCGCGTTTTGCTGCGATACGGGCTTTGGAAGCTAATATCCCTTTTTCGACTATCTTTTTAGCAATTTGAGGATTTTCTAACAAGAAGCGTGAAAATGCTTCACTAAATAGACGATTTGTAATCTTAACAACTTCGCTATTCCCGAGTTTTGTTTTTGTTTGTCCTTCAAATTGTGGATTTGGGTGTTTGACAGAGATAACGGCGGTCAATCCCTCACGAACATCTTCTCCTGTTAGATTATCCTCGTTTTCTTTTAGGATTTTGTTTTTCTTAGCGTAGTCATTGATCACACGCGTTAAGGCCGTTCTGAAACCTTGTTCATGAGTTCCTCCCTCATGAGTGTGGATATTATTGGCAAAACTTAGGACATTTTCATGATAGCCAGTTGTATATTGCATAGCAACTTCAACTGCAATCCCTTCCATCTCACCATCAGTATAAATAGGGGTGTTAAA
Organism: Streptococcus porcorum; assembly: GCF_053203725.1. Lineage (NCBI taxonomy): Bacteria > Bacillati > Bacillota > Bacilli > Lactobacillales > Streptococcaceae > Streptococcus > Streptococcus porcorum. The sequence goes on from NZ_JBRUDG010000033.1 coordinate 16,185, forward strand.
AATGATGTCTTTTTTCTCATTGAGGAAATCAACATAACTAATGATTCCACCTTCATAGTAAAAAGTATCTTTCTTCTCTTCCCCATCTCGTTTATCTTCAATTGAAATGCGCAACCCCTTATTTAAAAAGGCCAATTCTTGAATACGTTTAGAAAGTTTAGCGTAATCATATACAGTTGTCTCAGTGAAAATCTCTGGGTCTGGGGTGAAGTGAACTGTTGTTCCTGTACGGTCTGTTGTGCCAATAACAGCTAAATCAGCAACCACTTGACCACGTTGGTATTCTTGAAAGTAAACTTGCCCATTTTTATGTACATGAACATCAAGTTGGGTCGATAAAGCATTCACGACAGAAGAGCCTACACCGTGCAGACCACCTGATACCTTATAACCGCCACCACCAAATTTTCCTCCAGCATGCAAGACGGTAAAGACTGTTTCAACCGCTGGCCGTCCAGTCTTTTCTTGAATATCAACTGGAATTCCTCGTCCATCATCAACAACTGTAATAGAATTATCAGACTCAATAAACACTTGGATTTGGCTAGCAAAACCAGCTAAAGCCTCATCGATAGAGTTATCAACAATTTCCCAAACTAAGTGATGCAAACCTTCTTTCGAGGTTGAACCAATGTACATCCCTGGACGCATCCGAACAGCCTCTAAACCTTCTAACACTTGGATTTGACTAGCATCATATTCTTTTGCTAAATCTTCTAAATTTTTATGATCTTCTACCATTTCCCTAACCTATCCTAATTCATGCTAAAATCATGCATTTTAGTGCGCTAAATACATCATTAACTGGCACAATATTTCATCGATTGACTATCTAAAATGACGTTCATTATCAGAATAGTCCATAAGTGATATTATATCATATTTCATCTATTTTTTACAGAATTTACTAATATCTAAATTCTAGAAAATGAGCTAGCTAGCCTTTTTCTAAAAATAATAAAAAACATCAGAACTAATCTCTCAGTCCCAATGTTTTCAAGTATACAATTCATTGAAATAAATTATTTTTAGGTTTTACTCTTCTCTGTTCAATTAACGCCAACTTCGACGTAATTGACTTTGCATCTGCTTTTCTTCAGCTAGATTATTTTGATAGGCCATAGATAACACCAAGCCAACGCCAATCAAATTAGATATCATCGCACTTCCCCCTTGTGAAATAAAAGGAAGGGGAATTCCTGTCAAGGGAAGAATCCCTACGGCAGCACCAATGTTTTCAAAAATATGAAATAAAATCATCATAATAAATCCAGTGGATATATAGGTGTAAAAACGATTATTGGATTCAAATGTCACTCTCACCATCCGATAAATCAATAGTAAGTACAAACCTAGAACTACACTGCTTCCCAAAAAACCAAAATTTTCTGCAATGACAGTAAAAATCATATCACTTTCTCGTACTGGAATGGCTAATTCAATTTGATTAAATCCTTTACCCAGTAATCCACCGCTTCCAATTGCAATCAAGCCCTGTGCTTGCTGGAAGGTTACCGTATCAGCATATTCAAATGGATTTAACCAGGCTGAAATACGATTGATTTGATAAGTATCCATACCGATATCGTTTAGAAATTCTTTACCATTTGGCATTAAAAAAATAACCAAAAAGACTGTCACAGCTGTCACCGCTAAGCCAAGGACAGATAAAATAATCTTCCAAGATACACCTGATACTAAGACCAATCCTGCAAAAATAGCCATAAAGACCAAGGCTGTCCCAAGATCTTTTTGTAAAAATAATAAGAACAAGACAGGTGCAGTAATCAAAGACATCAAACCAAGCAATCGAAAATCTGCTGACAAGCCCTCATCCTCTTTTTTCTGTTGAAAAACCACCAAGGCTCTCGCCAACATCAAAATATAAGATAATTTCATAAATTCAGAAGGTTGAAATAAGGTCATATTATTGATTGTCACCCAGTTTTTCGCCCCTGTTGAAGCATATAAGGAAGGGCTGTAAAAAATCAAAGGCATAACCATTAAACATAGCCCAAATAAATATAAAATAGGTGTTATTCGCCATAAAAATTTTGTCGGAAAAAGCATAACGACAAAACTAATTACCACACCTAGTACCAACCAAGCAGCCTGCTGTACCATCACGATCCCAAGCTTATTAGGATAATCATGATGAACAGAGACATAAATGGCTACCACACCAATGATTAACAGTAAAAAAACAGGTAAAATTAAAGAATAGTCAATGCGGTTATCTATCGAATTTTTTTTCATTACAGCCGTTTACCTCCAAAATATAACTATTTCATTATAGCACGTTTCCTCACCTCTACCGTATGAAAATTTTAGATTTGTTAAATAAAAACTACTCTTATGAAAAGTTGGCGATGCTAATTAAAGACGAAATAAGTGCTGACAATGTTATTATCACCATCTCAGCGACCTATAACTTCCATACAACAGAGTATACCACCCCTAAAACAAAAGCTTCTGAAAGGCAAATAAGCGTGTCTGACAACCTTATAAATTCACTAACTTCCTACTATCATACTGACACCAATGTTATCCTTGTTAATAGCCAGAGAAAAGCTTATCCAAGCTAGTAGAAAATGGTGTTCCTTTAAAAGCTATTATGGAGCGCGTCGGGCATACAGACCCAAAGACCACACTATCCATCTACTCGCATGTTACCGCCAACATGAAAGAGCTTATCAACCAAGCAACGAAAAAAATTGCCCCTCGGTTGCTCCTTTTAGATGAGTAAAACAACAAAAACCCTTTGAAATAAGGGTTTTTGCTCATTATTTATATTCCCTGCCGGAATCGAACCAGCAACTACTTCTTAGGAGGAAGGTGTTATATCCATTTAACTAAGGGAACAAAGAATCTACTTCCTCCATTCTACCTTAGACAAGTATTTTTTTCAAGGAAAAATTAAGCTACCCTAATTTTTTCCATTTCGATAGGTTTTCATTTTCTCTTTAAATAGCTCACTACTAGTTGGTGCTGTATAGGTCACTGCATTCGCTCCTGCTTGAATGACACTCAAAATACTTTCTTCACTAGGTCCTCCTGTTGCAATAATAGGAAAATCAGGATAGAGCTGACGTATTTTTTTCACAACTCTAGCTGTGTCAGCACCACAACTGATATTTAATATATCCACTCCAGCCTCAATACGTGATGTTAAATCAATCTGATCAGATAAGACTGTATAAATAATTGGAATATCGATCATTTGATTCACTTTTTCAATGGTTTTTACATTTGTTGGCCCATTTAAAACAACAGCATAAGCACCTTCTGATTCAGCTAATAAACTCATATTAGCAGAACGTGTTCCATTTGTTAATCCTCCACCAACACCTGAAAACACAGGAACAGAAGCAACCATCATAATACTTTTCAAAATAGCAGGATGCGGGGTAAATGGATAAACCGCCAAAACAGCATCTGCATCATTATTGGCTATGATTGAAACATCTGTTGAAAATAAAATCGAGCGAATCCTTCTGCCATATATTCTAATCCCAGAACAAGATTTAATGATTTCTGGGACACGAACAATCTCTTGCCGTAAATTAGACATCACATTAGGAATATTATCTTCTTTCAATTTTTATTACCTCTCTTTCACTCTGTAGCCAACCCATCTTAAGGAAGATCATCATAGACTGTCAAACCATAAGATTCTATCAATGCATTTAATTTTTCACCATATTGTGTATCTGTTGCATAAGTTCCTGTTAAAGCTGCCGTCGCATCGTGATAAGAAACAGTATTAATACGCCAAGTACCAGTATAATAAGGTGAGGTTGTCAAAAGAACAGCATAATCTTCCAATGACTCTGACACACTAGGATAAGATCGAAAAACCGCATCAATAGTGTATGCATTTCCTTCCCCATCATCTTCCCAAGTCTTCATGGTAACGCTGGCGCCGTTGTAATCACCTTTGATCCCAAAAAGATTATGATCACTCACAGCCAAACCAGACTGTCCACTTTGAGACTCTAAAACAGCTTGTGCAATCATCACTGAAGGATACAAACCATATGCATCTGCAATAGCTTTTGCATCCTCCCCAATGGTATGAATAAAATTAATTGTTACTTGATTATAGTCATATCCAGATACTTTTAAATCCTTATTTTTACTAAAAAGAAAAACTAAACACAGGCTTGAGAAAATTGTAAGTAGGACAAATGCTAATAGGCACTTCGTCTTTTTCATCAGATAACCTCCATCTTTGCTTTGAGCGTCTTTATCAACATTATAACCTAGCCACCTTTTTAACTCAATAAAAAACAATTCATAAAAATACTTCTAACTTACTAAGTTTATTTCAATAATAAAATAATGGCTCTATAATTTCTGTAGTGGGTAAGAACACCGTGGAAATTATGGAGCCTTTTTGAATATAGAAAAAGGTCCCATATGACCTATAATGAAAAGCGACGAAACTCACATTAGAAAGGGTTCATAT
>NZ_JBRUDG010000034.1:0-20322 GCF_053203725.1 Streptococcus porcorum
AATAGCGAAGATTTTGTGATATACTAGTCATGAGAAGATTCCTTTTTGGTGAGTGGTGGTACTCTTATCATATCAGGGAATCTTCTTTTTGACTTCTAGAAGTCTCACATCTATTGTAACGCTACAAACGCTACAGTATCCCCTACTTTTCTCTATAGTCAGCTAGTATGAATTTTGATATAATGGTAAGATGATTTATGATGTTAATTAGAAAGGATAGTCATGCAACTTTTAATTCAAAAACTAAAGCAAGATTTTGGCATCGTATTTAAAGATCTCTCTTTACTTGAGACAGCCTTTACCCATACGAGTTATGCTAATGAACACCGCCTCCTAAATATTTCACATAATGAGCGTCTGGAATTTTTAGGAGACGCTGTTCTGCAACTGATTATCTCTCAATATCTTTTTGCAGCCTACCCTAAAAAAGCTGAGGGTGATCTCTCAAAAATGCGCTCGATGATTGTTCGTGAAGAGAGCTTGGCAGGATTTTCTATTTCATGCGGATTTGATCAGTTTATCAAACTTGGAAAAGGTGAGGAAAAGTCAGGTGGGAGACAACGCGCAACGATCCTAGGTGATTTATTTGAAGCCTTTTTGGGTGCCGTTTTACTGGATCAAGGTGTTGAGGTTGTGAAAGATTTTCTTTATCAAGTGATGATACCAGAGGTTGAAGCTGGAAATTATCAGCGCGTCACAGATTATAAGACCAAACTTCAAGAGTATTTGCAGATAGAAGGAGAAGTTAAGATTTCCTATCAAGTTTTTCGTGAAATTGGTCCTGCACATGCTAAATTGTTTGAAGTAAAAGTTGTGGTTGATGGACAAGAGGTCGCACAAGGAAGTGGAAAGTCAAAAAAATCAGCTGAACAAGCAGCAGCTAAGGCCGCTTTGGAGATTTTAACAAGAGGGTAAAATGTACTTAAAATCAATTGAAATGCAAGGTTTCAAATCATTTGCAGATAAGACCTTAATTGACTTTGATCAAGGGGTTACGGCTGTTGTTGGACCCAATGGTTCAGGAAAAAGTAATATTACAGAGAGTTTAAGATGGGCTTTGGGAGAATCGAGTGCAAAGAGTCTTCGAGGTGGCAAGATGCCTGACGTTATTTTTGCAGGAACTCAAGGACGAAAAGCTCTTAACTTTGCAAGTGTTGCCGTTACCTTAGATAATTCTGATCATTTTATCAAACAAGCCTCGGATTTAATCCGAATAGAACGTCACATTTATCGAAATGGTGATAGTGATTATTTGATTGATGGGAAAAAGGTTCGGTTGCGAGATATTCATGAGTTGTTTATGGACACTGGTTTAGGTCGTGATTCTTTTTCTATCATTTCTCAAGGTCGTGTGGAATCGATTTTTAACAGTAAGCCTGAGGAAAGACGAGCAATTTTTGAAGAAGCGGCTGGTGTTTTGAAATATAAGACACGTAAAAAAGAAACAGAATCAAAACTTAATCAGACTCAAGATAACTTGGATCGTCTAGAAGATATTATTTATGAATTGGATCTTCAATTAAAGCCGCTTAAACAACAAGCAGAAACAGCAAAACAATTTTTAATTTTAGAAAAAGAGAGAAAACAACTCGATTTAGATTTGCTGATTTATCAAATAGAAGACCAGAAACAAAAGCAGGCTAAACTTGAGTTGGAACTCAAAGATGCTCAAGAAACGCTGGATGCTTATTATGCGGAGAAAGCCGAGTTAGATCAGGACTATCATCTTTTAAAAAAAGATAGACAAGATCTAGCGGAGCAAATCAAAACCTGTCAAGAAAAATGGCAGGATACTACTAAAACAGTGAGCGAGTTAGACAAAGAAGCTGCTTTATTGGCACTTGAATCAAGTCAAACTGCAGAAAAAAGAGCTGACGCCTTAAAAGAGTTAGAGGTTTTGAAAGAGGATAAAAACCAGCTTGATCAAGAATTAACAGAAAAGCAAGCAACGATTGATCAAGTGGAGGCCCAACTTAAAGAAGTTGAGCGAGATATTCAAAGTCTTAAACAAAAGTTGGCACGTTTTGATCAAAATCCTGATCAGGTTTTAGAGCAGCTAAGAGATGAATTTGTCGATTTGATGCAAACAGAGGCTGATCAGAAAACCCTTTTGACGCAAGTGGAGACAGATCTTAAAAGCTATCAAGAAACTCAAAACACTCAATCCGAAGAAACTGAAAAGTTAAATTCAGAAATCTTAAGTTTAACTCAACAAACTCAAGTTGCCTTGAAGAGTTACCAGTCTGCAAAACAACAAGTTGAAGATTTGCTCGCAGACTATCAAAACAGATCACAAGAGGTGTTAAGACTAGAGGAAGTTTATAAAGAAAAACAAGCTCAGATGTTTCATCAAATGGATCAGATTAAACACAAAGAAGCAAGGCAAGAAAGTTTAAAACAGATCCAAAAAAGCCATAGTCAATTTTATGCAGGTGTCAGGGCTGTACTAAAGGCGAGTCATGAGTTAGATGGCATTATAGGAGCAGTTAGTGAGCATCTTAGTTTTGCCCCATCTTATCAGACAGCTTTAGAGATTGCATTGGGGGCTAGTAGTCAACATATTATCGTTGAAGACGAGTCTGCTGCGAAACGTTCGATTCAATTTTTACAAAAAAGTCGTCAGGGAAGAGCCACTTTTTTACCCTTAACTACCATTAAGCCACGTTATTTATCAGATGAGGTTATTACTCATTTATCGCGTCTTTCAGGTTTTGTTGGTTTAGCAAGTGAGCTAGTAACCTACGATGCTGCTTTGTCGGCGATTTTCAAAAATTTACTAGGGACAACAGCTATTTTTCAAACTATTGACCAAGCCAATCAAGCGGCGCGTGAATTGCGCTATCAAGTGAGGATAGTGACCCTAGATGGCAGTGAGATTCGACCAGGTGGTGTTTTTTCTGGAGGTAGTAGGAGACAACAAAATCCAACTTTTATTAAACCAGAACTTGATCAATTAAAACAAGACGTCACGGCCTTATCAGTAGATCTATTAGGCTTGGAGCAAGAGGTAGCTAGCCTCAAGAAAACGTTAGATGGAGCTCGTCAAGGATTGGAAAATCTAAAACAAGCAGGAGAGCAAGCTAGGCTATTAGAGCAAAAAGAGGAGCTACAGTATCAGCAGTTGTCGGAGCGTTTGTCTGATTTAGAATTGGCTTTTTCAAAGTTAGTTCCAAAAGATAATCACTTGAGAGAGAAAGGGTTACTGGAGCAAAAAGCACAGTTGCATCAAGACTTGGAAAACATCCAAAAACAAAAAGAAGAACTTCAAAAAGAGATGCATCAGCTTAAAGAAAATAAGGAAAGTCTAACGAAAGAGCTTTCAGATGTCAGTCAATTATTAAATGAGCGACAGCTGAGCGAGCGAGAATTAGCAAATACCTTAAAATTTGAATCAGCCAATTTCTCTAGACTAGAGTTAGATTTGGAGCAGGTAGTGTCCAAGATTCAAGAGCTAGAGGCTTTTCTGGAAGCCAGTCATCAGCTATCTTCTGAAAATTTACCTGATTTAGAGGAAAAGATAAGGCATTTTAAAGCTCAAGCTGATCGCCTACAACAAGATAGCATTAAGTTGCAGTTTGAGTTAGAGGATACAGAAGCTCAGCTGGAAGAAATTGAGGAGAAGCTAACCAGTCTAGGTCAAAAAAATGACTCCTTTATCCGTAATCAAGCGGCTTTGGAAACAGAATTAAAGGCTAGCATTAGCCAGTTGCAACAGTTAGGGCATCGCTTAATTACTGATTATCAAAAATCATATGATGAAGCTAAGCAGGCTGCCCAGTTTGTTGAAAATAGTAGCCTTGCCAAACAACGTTTGATGGATTTGGAGCGCTCCATTAAAGATTTAGGTCCTATCAATTTAGAGGCTGTTGAGCAGTCTGAGGAAGTTAGCCAACGTTTGAGTTTTCTTAGCAGTCAAAAATCGGATCTTGTTCAGGCTAAGACCATGTTACTAGATACCATTTCAGATATGGATGCTGAGGTTAAGGAACGCTTTACCACAACCTTTGAGGCCATTCGTGATAATTTTAAGCAGACTTTTAGAAGTATGTTTGGAGGTGGGGCTGCAGATTTGATTTTGACGAGTTCAGATCTTCTTTCAGCGGGAGTAGAGATATCAGTTCAACCACCAGGCAAGAAAATTCAGTCACTGAATCTCATGAGTGGAGGAGAGAAAGCACTCTCTGCTTTGGCTCTTCTTTTTGCCATCATCAAGGTCAAAACCATTCCATTTGTCATCTTAGATGAGGTTGAGGCAGCTTTAGATGAGGCCAATGTGAAGCGTTTTGGAGATTATCTCAATCGCTTTGATAAGTCTAGTCAGTTTATTGTCGTGACCCATCGTAAAGGGACTATGGCGGCAGCAGATAGTATTTATGGTGTCACCATGCAAGAATCAGGGGTGTCTAAATTAGTTTCAGTTAAATTGAAAGATGTAGCCACCTAAAAATGATGATACAAATAGCCTAAGACAATCATGCTTCTTAACAAGGCTCCGTTATGCCCTTTAAGAAGTAGGTCTTTGGCTATTTTTTAATCCTTCAAAAAGATTTCACTAAAAATGGACTTGATAATGATAAGAAATCTTTACTTTTTTAGAAGTGATTGAAATATGATAACAGTTAAAAAGAGGAGAAATGAGGGATAATCGAGAAGATTTTTTAAAATTTTGATAAAATAAGAGTATGATAAATAGGAGAGTTAGTATGGCCCAAGAGATTAAGTTACTTGCAACAGACATGGATGGAACATTTTTGGATGAAAATGGTCAATTTGATCGTACCCGTTTGACGACTTTATTGCCTAAATTAGCTCAGGAAAATATTATTTTTGCAGTGGCTAGTGGACGTCCTCTTTTAGCCTTAGAAGAGTTGTTTAAAGAGTATTTGGAACAGATTGCTTTAGTGGCTGAAAATGGAAGTGTTGTCACTTATCAAGGTGAGATACTTTTTGAAGCTAAGATGACCACAAAGCAGTATCTAGATTTGGTGGATGTGATTAAAAATAGTCCTTATGCAAAAGGGACGGACTTGCTCTTGTCTGGAAAAGATGGCGCCTATATGCTTGAGGAGACCAGTCCCAGTTATCGTGCCTTTATGGCTCAATATTATGAAAATATTCAATTGGTTAGCTCCTTTTCAGAGGTGACGGACGATATTTTTAAAGTGACTACCAATATTTCTCCAGAAGAGATGGAAGCAGGGGTGGCTTGGTTGAATCAAGCTGTTCCTTATGCTACGGCTGTGACCACAGGTTTTGAATCAGTGGATATCATTTTAAAAGATGTTCACAAGGGTGTTGGTTTGGAGCATCTTTGTCAAGGATTAGGAATAGGACTAGAAAATGTTGTTGCTTTTGGGGATAACCTTAACGATTTAGAGATGATGGGCATGGCTGGCTATGCTGTGGCTCCAGAAAACGCTAGAGAAGCCATAAAAAAAATAGCTGATATTGAGATTGGTCACGCTCACACTGGAGCGGTATTATCCTATATGGAAGGATTGGTAGATGATGTCTATTAAGTTAATTGCCATGGATTTAGACGGCACTCTTTTTACAGATCAAAAAGAAGTCACTCGAAGAAACCAGCAGGCTTTGAAAAAAGCAAGAGAAAAAGGTGTTCATGTTGTGGTGACCACAGGGCGTCCTTTAAAAGCTATTGAATACCTTCTTGAGGAGCTTGATTTGATGACAAAAGACTCCTACTCTATTACTTTTAATGGTGGTCTAGTTCAAAATAATCAGGGTGAGATTTTAGATAAAAAAGAGATGTCTTATTTAGAGGCTAGACGAATTGTTGAAATAGCAGGGGCTATGGGTTTACCCCTTGATATTTTAAGTGATGCTCATGTTTATGAGTATAATCCAGATGGGCTTCATTCACTTTATCAAGCGGTTAATCCCCATCTCGTTTTTCATAAACTAGATCGCATCGAAGATTTGCCAAAAGATATTGTGTTAAATAAGGTTTTATCAGCTTATGATGCTAGGGTTTTGGATGAAAAACTTCCTGTTTTACAAGATTTGTTAGGGCAGCACGTAGAGGTCTTTAAATCACGTGACATTGTTCTAGAGTTTATGCCTAAAGGGGTTCACAAGGCAGCGGGCTTAGCTCACCTCTGTCGGCATCTTGAGATTAGTCCCAAAGAGGTACTAGCTATTGGTGATGAGGAAAATGACTTGACCATGATTGAATGGGCAGGTTTAGGGATTGCGATGAAAAATGGTGTTCCAGCATTAAAAGAAAAAGCAGATGTGGTGACACCCCATACAAATAATGACTCAGGTTTAGCTTGGGCAGTTGAAAAATTCATTTTAGGAGAAGAGCATGGGATTATTTAATGATTTATTTGGAGAAGAGGCTACAAGGGTTGATGCGACACAGGTCACATCTGATGACACGGTGGTGAACGAAGATTTAGCAGAGGAAAAAATAGAAACCAATCAAGCAGCTAAAGATTTTATGGCTGAGTACTATGCCAAGCGTGCTGAAATTGAAAAAGCTATTGCTGAGGGAACTTATGTTAAACCAGAAGAAACAAAACCACAAGAAGAACAAGAAGTTCCTGCTCTTGAAACAGAAAGTGAAAAATACAATCGTAGTCTTAAAAAGACGCGAACAGGGTTTGGAGCACGTCTCAATGCTTTCTTAGCTAATTTCCGTCGAGTAGATGAGGATTTTTTTGAAGAGCTTGAAGAGATGCTTATTTTATCAGATGTGGGTGTGACAGTTGCCACAAATTTGACAGAGGAATTACGCTATGAAGCAAAATTAGAAAATGCTAAAAAACCAGAAGAGTTGCGTCGTGTCATTATTGAAAAATTGGTTGATTTATATGAAAAAGATGGTTTTGATAATGAGAAGATCAATTTTCAAGATGATTTGACGGTCATGCTTTTTGTGGGTGTTAATGGTGTTGGTAAAACGACTTCTATCGGAAAATTAGCGCATAAGTATAAAACGGCTGGAAAAAAAGTGATGTTGGTTGCAGCAGATACCTTCCGTGCTGGTGCAGTGGCACAGTTAGCGGAGTGGGGGCGTCGAGTTGATGTTCCAGTTGTAACTGGTCCTGAAAAAGCAGACCCTGCCTCAGTTGTTTTTGATGGGATGGAAAAAGCTGTTGCAGAGGGTGTCGATATTTTGTTGATTGATACGGCTGGACGTTTGCAAAATAAAGATCACTTGATGGCAGAGCTTGAAAAAATTGGACGTATTATTAAGCGAGTATTGCCTGATGCTCCCCACGAGACACTTCTTGCTTTAGATGCCTCGACTGGTCAAAATGCTTTGGTACAAGCTAAAGAGTTTTCTAAGATAACCCCTCTAACTGGTCTTGTATTGACTAAGATTGATGGGACAGCGCGTGGTGGCGTTGTCTTGGCTATTCGTGAAGAGTTGGACATCCCTGTTAAATTTATTGGTTTTGGAGAAAAAATCGATGATATTGGAGAGTTTAATTCCGAAGATTTTGTAAAAGGTCTCTTGGAAGGCATTGTATAAATCAAAATCCCCATTTTCTATTAGAAAATGGGGATTTTAAGTTATAAAAATGATGCTTAGTTTCTATTTTTAAGCTTCTCTTACAGCATAGTATTGTCCAGTTGCAGATGAGAAATTAAAGTTTTTGAAAGGTAATTCATTGAGCTCACTGACATAAGGGCTAATCTGCTTCACTTTTTCGTAGAGTGTTTCGATATCTGTACTGGTGAAGAGTAAACTTGGTTGGTTTTCAGCAACTTCTGGTGAATAAGTACGGATAAATTCAAGAGAATAGACTGTAAATTTACAGTTTGACTCAGGGTTAATTTTCATGTCAAACGATGGATAGTCTAAGATAGTCTGTTCATTTGAAATGACAAAACCAAGACTTTTCCAAAATTCCTTTTCTTTTTCTACATCTTCAACATAGATCATGATTCCAAATTCTGTATTAAACATGATTTTCTCCTTTTCAACGTTCTATATTATATCATAATTACGCAAAAAGAAAAACCCTTGTTGAAAGGGTTTACAGAATTTTCCTCTTATTTTAATTGTTTAAATAAGTTAAAGAAGAAGAAATAGATGGCAAGAACAAGAAAGAGTTGCAAAGTAAAGACAGCTTGTACGCCTTGGGTTAGTGTGGAGCTGGTATTGACTAAAACAGAAGAGATAGCTGTTCCAAGTGCCCCAGCAAATTGTTGCATCATCTGGAAAATCGCTGAAGCATCTGCTTTTTTATCTTGTGGGAGTTGGGAAACAGATACTGCCAAAGTATTGTTAAAGGCCATGTTACGTCCAAAAGTAAAAACGATATAAGAGAGTGCTAAACTAAAGACAGTTAACGATGAGGTCATACTAGCCATGATAAACAGAGCCAGAGCAAAGAGGGTATTACCAATATAAAGAGATGGTTTTGGGCCTTTACGATCATAGAATTTACCAAAGAAAGGTGCAAGAAGTGCTCCTAAAAGTGTTCCAGGAAGTAGGGCAAATCCTGCCAAGGTGGAGCTAGCTCCCTTTACTTCAATTAAGAAGTTTGGAATAATGAAGTTAGAACCTAGATTTGAAAATTGATAGATGAAAAAAGGGATTAACCCAAGCCAAACCGTAGGGACTTTCAATACACGAATATCAAGAAAAGGTGTTTTCATTTTTAAACTCCGTCTGACAAAGGCGCTTAGAGTGAGTAAAAATAAGAGGAAGTAGGTCCAATTGGGATGTCCTTCTTCTAAGCTCGTGATGGCAAGAAGAGAGCTTGTGAGTGAAATGGCTAATAAGCTAAAAGCTAATAGATCAAAAGGACGCTTGTGAGTTTTGGGACTATTTTCCATATAGATCTGATTGAGAATAAAGCAGATGATTGGAACAGGCAGAATAAAAATAAAAATCCATTGCCAAGGAAGGTGTGCAATCATAAAGCCACCATAAGTGGGACCAAATGCGGGCGCAAGACTCATAATCAGTCCTCCAATTCCCATGTAAGTTCCAATTTTATTTTGAGGCACACGCTCCAGAATTAAATTAAACATAAGTGTCATCCCAATTCCTGTTCCGAGCCCTTGTAGCACACGCCCTGTAATCATCATCGGAAAGAAATTGGTGATAAAGGCTAAGACAGTTCCTGAGGTAAAAAGGACTAGGGCGAGATTTAAAATGGTTTTCTCTTTGACATTTTGTTGCAAGGTAGCACTGATGGTCATGGAAATGGCAACAGCTAAGAGATAGACAGTCGTAATCCATTGCAAACTTGATAAAGGGAGATCAAAGACTTTTTGCAAGGTTGGAAAGGTGACGTTCATACTTGTTTCAGATAAGATACCAGCAAAACCAAGGAGAGCAGCAGCAACGATGGACAAGGTGGTATTTTTTGAGACAGTGTCTTTTGATGGCATTGTATCCTCCATAAAATATAAAAAGGTAGCACAGACTTGGCTACTACCTTTTGATGATAAAATTTAGATAATACTAGCTTAACACGATTGATGGGAAAGTTCAAGCAGTCTTTTAGTGAAGTCGGTCGTCTAAAGCGGTCATTAACTTTTAGTTATTTCGAGGTCATTTGTCAATTTCTTCTTTACTAAGAAGGGAGATTGCTAAATTGGTGTCTTAGTTTTCCTGTAAAGGATTATTTGAGATTTTGTACCACTTTAGTGAGGTCAATCTGAAGTTAGCTGTGCTCATCATCTTTTTTTGTACAATGTAACATTTGTCTCCTTACCATTTTAAAAGTGGTATTAGTTGTCATTTGAGTATAAAGAAAGAGATGATAAAATGTTGACAAAAATCTAGAAACTTGATAAACTCAATGATATCATAAATCAATCGTGTGCGATTGAAATAAAGGGGTTATAAAAATGAAACGTCTAGAAAATCAGTTTGATAAAATTACGTTTGAACGCAAGTCCATTCGTGATTATGATGAGACCTTTAAATTATCTCGTGAAGACATTTTACAATTATTGGATGAGGCAGTCACTGCTCCCTTTTCGGTAAACTTACAGCCATGGCGATTTGTTGTGGTGGATACACCAGAAGGCAAAGACAAGCTCAAGCCATTGGTTCGTTTTAATACTAACCAAAATGAAACCTCAGCAGCTATGATCTTAATTTTTGGTGATACCCAGTGTTACGAATACGGTCCTGAAATTTATGATAAGGCAGTTGCAGAAGGAAAAATGCCTAAAGAAGTACGTGATAAACAACTAAATGCAATTATCCCAATGTATCAAAATCTTTCTCGTGAAGCCATGCGAGATATTGTGAAAATTGATGCCAGTCTAGTAGCGATGCAGTTCATGTTAGTGGCACGTTCTTATGGGCTAGATACCAATCCAATTGGTGGTTTTGAAGCTGATCAACTGGCAGAAGCATTTGACTTAGATCCAGAACGTTACCTCCCTGTTATGATTGTTTCAATTGGTAAGGCTAAAGAAAGCGGCTATCAGTCCGTTCGATTAGATGCTAAAAGGGTTACTCAGTTTAAATAACGATAAAAATACGCCTTTATGATCAAAAAAGGCGTATTTTTATTTATTGATAGAGAGTTTAGCTAAAAGTTTTAAGAAAATGTAAGATTTTCCCCTGCTCTCAGTATCTTATGCTTAAAACGTACGATAGACGTATGGGTTTTGTGGTTCTTGAGTTTTTTGGCTTTTTGTGATGTGAAGGACGGGGAGGGTTTGTTTGAGGTTTTGATTATATTCGAGGCGAATAGTTCCTGTGGCTTTGACCCAAGTATTGTTTTCATAGTGTTCACTAGCATCAGTTGTTAGTAAGCCATAGACACCGGAGTCGGCAATACAGTGGATAATCCCAAATCTAAAGAGAAATTGACTGTCTGAGTCTTCAGGGTCATTATAAACAAAGCCGACATACTCAATTTCTCGACCAATAAAGTCATTGGGATATTTATAAATAATTTCCATCACTTCCATATAGTTTTGAGTGGTGATGACTAATTTATCTGTGCCTAAATAGGCTTTCTCAGCTTTTTTCATTTCACTTTCATAAGCGGATTTCGTGAAATACAGACTTGTATCAGGTTTTAAATATTGCACGCTTGTCCCATCTGAACTTTGACCAGAAGAACTAGATCCCTCAGCTAGTGGAAAATGATAACCTTTAGCAGAAACTGTTGTTGAATCTAGCGTAACTGTTGGAACACAAAGACCAACAAAAATAGGAAAGGTCATCAATACGATGCTAGACAATTTAGCTAATGTTCCATGAAGATGTGAATGTACCTTGATTTGTTTCATCCAAATGACTAACTGGACCATAGCTAAAATAAAGGCTAAAGCCATAGAGATATAGGCAAGGTAGGAGTAATGTGTGTTGATATATTGGTCTAGCTTGCCAGATAATTTGAGGTACATGGATAGCTCAAGATAGCCAACGAGAATTAAAAAGCGTAACATCTAAATCACCCCCACAAGAATGCAATATAAGATTACCATTAGACTAGATAGGCTAACAAATTGCAAAATAAAACGTCCCTTGAAGTATTTGCGCATCATTAAGAGATTTTTGATATCTACCATAGGACCAATCAAAAGAAAGGCTAAAACAGGTGCAATGCCAAAAGTTGATAATAAGGAGGCGCCGATAAAGGCATCTGCCTCACTACAAAGTGAAAGAAGTAAGGCAAGGAGCATCATGACTAAGATCGCCATAAGTGGACTATGCCCAATAGTAGTTAGGATTCGTGTTGGGACATAGATTTGCATTGCTGAGGCAACCAAGGACCCAAAAATGAGGTAACGTCCTGTGTCAAAAAACTCATCAATAGCATGACTCAGCGCTAAAAAGATTTTTTTTCCACTTGAATCATGATGGCTAGCATGATCATGATTTTCCTTATTTTCTTTTAGAATATTGTCATCTACAACAAAAGCTAGTAAGATACCAAGAGAAAGAGCGATAAGAATAGCACCGAGTAGCCTTAGTAGGACAAATTTAATCGAGTTACCAAAAGCAGAATAGGTCGCAAAAAGTACAATAGGGTTAATAATAGGAGCAGTGGCTAAAAAAGGGATTGCCGTATAGCTAGGAACTTTTTTCTCTAGAAAGCGATTAATAATAGGGACGATCCCACATTCGCATGACGGAAAAATAAAACCAATGAAGGTACCAAACAAAATGCGTAAGATCTTGTTTTTAGGCAGAAACTGTGCAACTTTATCTGGTGTTACAAAAATCTCAATGAAACCTGATAAGATACTACCTAGTAAAACAAAGGGCAGGGCTTCAATGATAATTGATAAAAAGATGGCCAGCATCTGTAGAAGGCTATCAGGAAGTTGTTGAAATAGAGTCATGGATCAACTCTCTTTACTTTCTTTTTTATCTTCTTCTTTTTGAGGAGGAGGTGTGGTTTCAATAGGAGGAAGGGTTGCAAAATTTTCCATCATTTTTTCTAAATCGTCGAGTTTTTTAAAGGTAATTGCCATCAGTTGGACCAACTTTCTATTTTTAATAGGTCTATTATACTAGCAAATAACAGATTTTACAAAATTTGAACAAAAGACTTGCAATTATCACTAATTAGTGATAATATATCTTCATCATCACTTATCGGAGGAAAATCTTATGACAATCGAACTTGGCATTTCAACTTTTGGTGAAACAACTCCCCTTGAAAAAACAGGAAAAACTCTTTCGCATGATGAACGTATTCGGAATATGATTGAAGAAATTGAGTTGGCAGATCAAGTTGGCTTAGATATCTATGCAGTCGGTGAGCATCATCGTGAAGATTTTGCTGTATCAGCTCCAGAAATTATTTTGGCGGCAGGAGCGGTGAACACCCAACATATCCGCTTATCCAGTGCGGTAACCATTTTGTCCTCAATTGATCCTGTTCGTGTTTATCAGCAGTATGCTACTATTGATGCTTTGTCAAACGGCAGAGCGGAAATTATGGCAGGTCGTGGGTCCTTTATTGAGTCTTTCCCACTTTTTGGGTATGATTTAAATGATTATGAAGACTTATTTAATGAAAAATTAGACATGCTTCTGGCGATTAAGGAAAATACCAATCTGAAATGGCAAGGTCAACATACGCAGTCTGTGGATAATCGTCCTGTCTATCCTCGAGCTGTTCAAAAAGATTTTCCAGTTTGGGTAGCCACAGGGGGTAATCTTGATTCAACTGTCCGTATTGCAGAGCAAGGACTTCCTATTGCCTATGCAACAATTGGCGGTAATCCAAAGGCTTTTCGCCAATTAGTTCGTATTTATAAAGAGATTGGTAGCCGTCATGGCCATTCTTCAGAACAACTTAAAGTTGCGGCTCACTCTTGGGGCTGGATTGCAGAGGATACTAAAATAGCTATTAAAGAGTATTTCCATCCGACAAAGCAGGTGGTTGATGCCATTAGTAAAGACCGTCCGCATTGGAAAGAGATGACTTATGAAGATTATCTTCAAGCTGTTGGACCAGATGGCGCCATGTTTGTAGGAGATCCTGATCATGTGGCAAGAAAAATCATTAAAATTATTGAAGATCTTGATTTGGATCGCTTCATGCTTCATCTTCCAATCGGCTCCATGCCGCATGAAGAGACGCTAAAAGCTATTCGTCTCTTTGGTGAAAAAGTTGCCCCAAAAGTGAGAGCACATTTTGAAAAAAAATAAATAGCCAGCACTTTTCAATTTGGAAAGTGCTTTTTAATTATTTTCTAGTAAAGTAAATTGTGTTATAATGTAATCGATTACTTCTATAAGGAGATCTACTATGACAAATGGTAAAATTTTAGGTTTAGATATAGGTATTGCTTCGGTTGGTGTGGGTGTTATTGATACAACAACTGGGGAAGTCATCCATGCCAGTTCTCGCATTTTTCCATCAGCTAATGCAGCTAACAATGCAGAGCGTCGAGGATTTCGTGGCGGGAGACGTTTGAGTCGTCGTAAGAAGCATCGTATGAAACGTGTGAAAGATTTATTTGAAAAATACAGACTAGAGACACGATTTAACAATCTAAATTTAAACCCATATGAGCTGCGGGTTAGAGGACTGACAGAGAAGTTAGCGCCTGAGGAACTGTTTGCTGTATTGAAAAATCTTAGTAAGCATCGGGGGATATCTTATCTTGATGATGCAGAGGATGATAGTGCAAGCGCTAAAACTAATTATGCCAAATCTGTTTTAGCTAATAAAGAGCTCCTAAAAACAAGAACGCCAGGACAAATTCAATGGGAACGCTTTGAAAAATATGGTCAGATACGTGGAGATTTTGACATTGTGACACCTGAAGGAGAGCAACAGCGAATTATCAATGTCTTTTCGACGACAGATTATAAAAAAGAAGCAGAGCAAATCTTAGAGACACAGGCACTCTATTATCCTCAAATTAGTTCAGAATTTATTGAGGATTTTATTACTATTTTGACCTCAAAAAGAAAATATTACCATGGTCCAGGAAATGAAAAATCTCGGACGGACTATGGACGCTATCGTACAGATGGTACGACGCTTGATAATATTTTTGATATTTTAGTTGGAAAATGTAGTATCTATCCGGATGAGTACCGTGCAGCAAAGGCTTCCTATACTGCACAAGAATTCAATTTTTTAAATGATTTGAATAATTTGACGCTTCCTACAGAGACCAAGTGTTTAAGCTCTGAACAGAAGAAAGACCTAGTTAGATTTGCAACTACTGCTACAACTTTAGGACCTGACAAATTACTAAAAGAAATTGCTAAGATGGTTGGATGCTCCAAAGATGACATCAAAGGCTATCGTATTGACAATAAAGAAAAACCAGATTTGCACACTTTTGAAGCTTATCGAGCAATGACCAAATTAGAAACGCTTGATGTAGCAAGCTTATCTCGTGAAACGCTAGATGAATTAGCACGTATTTTAACTCTAAATACTGATAGAGAAGGAATTGAAGAAGCTATTTCAAAAGATTTACCCAATCAATTTTCAAGAGAACAAATTGATGAATTGATTCAGTTTAGAAAATCTAAAAGTCAGTTATTTGGAAAAGGATGGCATAGTTTTTCGTCAAAATTGATGTCCGAGCTTATCCCTGAGTTATATGCTACTAGTGAGGAACAGAGGACTATTTTGACGAGGCTAAATAAAGTGTCTCCTGAGCGAAAAATCACTCTTCGAACCAAGTACATCAATGAGCAGGATGCTACAGAGGAGATTTATAATCCTGTTGTTGCTAAATCTGTTCGACAAGCTATTAAAATCATCAATGAGTGTATCAAAAAGTGGGGAGAATTTGATCAGATCGTTATTGAAATGCCACGTGATAAAAATGAAGATGATGAGAAGAAGCGAATTGCGGATGGGCAAAAAGCTAATGCTAAAGAAAAGACGAGTGCCACAGAGTTTGCAGCATCCCTTTACAATGGGAAAAAAGAACTACCAGATGAGGTCTTTCATGGGCACAAGCAGTTAGCTACTAAGATTCGTTTATGGTATCAGCAAGACGGAAAATGTTTATACACTGGTCAAGATATCTCTATTCATAATCTAATCCATAATCAAAATCAATATGAAATTGATCATATTATGCCTTTGTCTTTATCATTTGATGATAGTCTGAGCAATAAGGTTCTAGTTTTAGCAACTGCAAACCAAGAAAAAGGGCAGCAAACACCTTATCAAGCTATTCCAAGGATGAAGTCAGCTTGGTCTTATAGGGAATTTAAAGCCTTTGTTTTGGCTTGTAAGAGATTAAGTAAGAAAAAGCGTGAGTATCTATTAACAGAAGAAGATATAGATAAAATTGAGGTTAGACGAAAATTTATTGCACGTAACTTGGTTGATACACGCTATGCTTCGCGGGTAGTACTAACTACCTTACAAGATGCTTTAGAAGCAATGAATAAAGAGACTAAAGTTTCAGTAGTTCGTGGTCAATTTACCTCACAATTGCGCAGACAGTGGAAAATTGACAAAACACGAGATACCTATCATCATCATGCTATTGATGCTCTTATTATTGCGGCTTCTAGTCAGTTAAAATTGTGGAAAAAACAAGATAACCCGATGTTTGAAGACTATGAGCAAGGTCAAAAGATTAACTTGGAAACAGGTGAGATTTTATCAGATGACGACTACAAGAAATTAGTCTTCCAATCACCTTATCAAGGCTTTGTTCACACGATTTCTTCAAAATCATTTGAGGATGAGATTCTCTTTTCTTATCAGATAGATTCTAAGGTCAACCGAAAAATCTCGGATGCAACGATTTATGCAACAAGACAAGCGCAATTGTCAAGAGATAGGAGAGAAGAAACCTATGTTTTAGGTAAAATTAAAGATATCTATAGCCAAACGGGCTATGATGCCTTCCGTGAACGATATGATAAAGACAAGACAGTATTTTTAATGTACCAGAAGGATCCTTTGACTTGGGAAAAGGTTATTGAAGTGATTCTACGTGATTACAAAGAGTTTGACGATAAGGGGAAAGAAGTTGGAAATCCTTTTGAAAGATATCGGCAACAAAATGGCTTAATGACTAAGTATAGTCGTAAAAACAAAGGAACACCGATTAAGTCATTGAAATATTATGATAATAAACTTGGAAACCATGTTGATATCACACCAGATGACAGTAAAAACCCTGTGGTCTTACAATCTATCAATCCTTGGAGAGCAGACCTGTACTTTAATCCTAAGACGGCTAAATATGAATTATTAGGATTGAAGTATGCTGACTTAAGTTTTGAAAAAGGGACTGGAAATTACACCATCTCTCAAGAAAAATACGATGAGATTAAACAAAGAGAAGGTGTTTCTGTAGAATCCGAATTCAAGTTCACTCTTTATAAAAATGATTTACTACTGATTAAAGATATTGAAAATGGAGAGGAACAAGTATTTAGATTTTTGTCACGTACCAAGCCAAATCAAAAACATACTGTTGAATTAAAACCTTATGATAAGGCTAAATTTGATGGTAGACAAGCTTTACTCACTGTTTTAGGAGCTGCTGACAAGTCTGGACGGGTTAAAAAAACTTTAAATAAAACCAATATTTCTATTTACAAAGTTAAAACCGATGTTCTTGGTTATCAGTACTTTATCAAAAAAGAAGGAGATCATCCTAAACTGAGTTTTTAAAACAGTAGAAATTACTAGCAAAATAAATGAGAAAAGGGGTTGCAATATTTTTGTAAACGCTATATAATAGAAGGTGCAAGGGACGCCTTGCACAGTTACTTAAATCTTGCAGAGCCTACAAAGATAAGGCTTTATGCCGAAATCAAGCACCCCGTTTTATTACGGGGTGCTTTTCGTTTTAGAAAAAGGAGGGGCTTATGACTTGGAGAATTGTACATGTTCATCAAAGTGAGAGGATGCGTTTAAAGCTAGATAATCTTCTTGTAATTAAACAGGGTGAGGAGTACACTATTCCTTTAAGTGACATCTCGCTAATAGTGGCAGAAGGAGGAGATACAGTTGTTACTCTTCGTCTGCTAAGTTCTCTTAGTAAGTACAACATTGCTTTAATCGTGTGTGATAATGAGCACTTGCCAACAGGAATCTATCATGCTCAGAATGGACATTTTAGGGCCTATAAAAAACTTCAAGCGCAAATGACTTGGACCAAAGAACAAAAAGATAGACTCTGGCAAATTGTGATCTACTATAAAATAAATAATCAACAAGATGTGCTGTCAATGTTTGAGAAAAGTCTAGATGCTATCCAATCATTAGCAGAATACAAAGAATCCATTGAATTGGGAGATACTACTAATCGTGAAGGGCATGCGGCAAAAGTTTATTTTAATGCGTTATTTGGCAAAACTTTTTCTAGAGAAACGCAAAAAGAAACGGATGTCATTAATGCAGGTCTTAACTACGGCTACGCTATTATGCGAGCTCAGCTAGCGCGAATTATTTCTGGTTATGGGCTCAATCCTCTTTTAGGTATCTTCCATAAAAATGAATACAACCAGTTTAATTTGGTTGATGATTTAATGGAACCTTTTCGGCAAATTGTTGATATCTGGGTTTATCAAAAATTGCGAGAACAAGATTATTTAAAATATGAGTATCGATTAGGGCTAACAGCTTTACTAAACGCTAGGATTCGATATGGCAATGAGATGTGCACAGTGACGGGAGCTATGGATAAGTACGTTAAAGGATTCATCAAGTGTATCGAGGATAAGGATGGCAGTAAATTTTATTGTCCGATTGTATCAAGTTTAGAGATGGAGTGATAAGATGAGGTACCAAGCTATGCGATTATTATGTTTTTTTGATCTGCCTACAGAAACACCGCAAGATAAGCGAGTGTATCGTCAATTCCGTAAAGAATTACTGGCTAATGGGTTTGAGATGTTGCAATTTTCTGTTTATTATCGTACCTGTCCCAATAGGAGTTTTGCCAATAAATTTTATAAACGCCTAAAAATGAGTAACTTACCTGCTGGTAATGTGAGATTGTTAGCAGTAACTGAAAAGCAATTTTCTGAAATGGTTCTCATTGTAGGCGGCAAAACTAAGCAAGAAGAAGTCGTGAGCAATCATAAGCTGGTGATCATATGAAATTAAAATTTTCCCATCCTTATAAAGAAAATCTTGAAATCAATCTTGGCCAATTTACGCAGATTACGGGTCAAAACCAGCAGTTAAAGTATTATATCTGGCAATTATTGAAATGGTATTTTGATGGTAAACGGTATTCAGCGGAAGATCTCAGTCTGTACCATCAAGTTGAACCAGATATACTCAGCGAGGGTGTAGTATTAAATAGAGATTATTTTAAAATACTCTCCGTATCTACTGTAGAGGACCTTGTCCGAGAGATGGCTTATAAAAAAGGAACGGTTAGTTTTGAATTTATGAAGCAACACTTGCGTAGTGTAGATATTACCAAAGATTTAGATGATATCAACGATAAGTTAATCACTATCACTTCAAAGATCAATGAGCGACTCGATTTGACTTGCTATCAGGTAAAATATGGTGTTGAAAGTCAAGATTTTACGGCAGAGCAGTTATTATCCAAAAGCTTTAAACCTTGTTTTTATTTAGGATCGCAACAGATTGCTTTTGAGTTTGTTGATAATGAGGAGAAACTATTGTTTTTTCTTAATATGCTAGAAAAGAACTTAAAAGAACACTCAGAAAGAATATTATTGGTCTTAAAAAATATAGATGACTATCTTGATTACCCAGCTTTTTATCGTATCTGTCAAAAGTTGGAAGCATTGTGTCAGTTATACCCTCAATTTTATATCATCAATTTTCCATCAAGTGAGGGTTATCTCTATGTTAATCGTGATAATATTGAGTATATTAATATTGTCTCCGATTATGTCGAACATTTTTATGAGTTCGATTTTCTCTATCAACGGATCACTCAGCAGTATCCTACCAATCAAACTCCATCAGAAGAAGAATTAATGATTTCCCTCCAAAAAATTGGTAGCTACCTTTTTAGCCACGATATAGACCATATTAGCTTGTCGATAAAAGAAATGGTGATTTTAAAAGTACTCAATCGCCTGTATCAATATGATCAACTTAGTGACTATTTAGTGGCTCAACCTAACCTTTTAGAACTGAAATTTTTGCAAGACAAGTCTTAATTTTATGGTATAATGAAAGGAGTACAAGAACCAAGAATGACGATTTGAGGTTTTTGTACTCTCAAGATTTAAGTAACTGTAAAACAGTTTATTGAAACAAAAATGAAAGAGCAGGGTTTTTGTACTCTCAAGATTTAAGTAACTGTAAAACCATTGGATTAGTTGCGGTAATCGCCACCTTGTTTTTGTACTCTCAAGATTTAAGTAACTGTAAAACGTGTCCTTGATATACTTGTCAAACTCATCAGTTTTTGTACTCTCAAGATTTAAGTAACTGTAAAACGATGAGGCTAAACGCAAGGCGCAGGAGTGGTTTTTGTACTCTCAAGATTTAAGTAACTGTAAAACTTCCGTAGATAATTCCATGCCGATTGAACTGTTTTTGTACTCTCAAGATTTAAGTAACTGTAAAACCCTATTAGGATATTCTCAAAAATAAGCGTTGTTTTTGTACTCTCAAGATTTAAGTAACTGTAAAACTAGGTATATCAAAAAAGAAAGGAAACTATAGTTTTTGTACTCTCAAGATTTAAGTAACTGTAAAACCAATCAGCTTTATATTGACACGTACACAGGTTTTTGTACTCTCAAGATTTAAGTAACTGTAAAACTGGATAAGCATAGACTTATCAACGGATAGGTTTTTGTACTCTCAAGATTTAAGTAACTGTAAAACTAAATTACTAAAACGACATAATTATTTTGAGTTTTTGTACTCTCAAGATTTAAGTAACTGTAAAACCATTCCGCTCTTGTTCCGCCTCATC